>NZ_CP139708.1 GCF_034377145.1 Sulfitobacter sp. OXR-159 | reverse complement strand
ATCTGCCCTCGCTCTCAGTAACGCTATTATTCGGTAGCGCTTTTGTTTCCGTTACTTAATGCCATTAAAGCGATGCGTGCAATAGATTCTTGCGCGAGGAGAGGGAAAGACGGCATCGATAGTCGGAGCTACGATCAAAGATAGTCCGGGCTTTTACGTCTAAGGGTCTGTAATTATTTGTTAAAACTATCCTTGGAAATGAGAATGAGCTCATCATGAGCTGGATGGCCAGCATTTCGCGGTTTTGCCGTAGTTAGAGCCACATACCCGATTTGCGAGAATCATGGGACGGGTCATCCTGACCTTGCGCGCCCGAGATCACGGTGAGTTTCAAGCCAGTCTGTCTCTTCCGGCAATTTCGGTCCCGGTGGCTCTGGCGTCCACAGGCTAGTCCTGACACTGTGCGGGGAAAGTGGGGCTTTGGGTCCCAAGTCGGAGGAGGCCACTGCGGGATGGTCGATATTTGGAGCGGACTGACGCAGGCCTTTTGGCTTGTCTTCACGCTTGATCCCGAACTGGTGGAGATCGCCGGCCGGTCATTGCAGGTCACAGTTTCCGCCTTGGTCGTCGCCTGCCTGATTGCCCTCCCCCTCGCGGCATTGGTCGCCGTAAAACGGTTTCGCGCACGGCGCTTGGTGATCGCGGTTCTAAATGCGCTCATGGGGCTGCCGCCGGTCGTGGTGGGGCTTATCGTTTATGTGGTCCTTTCCCGCTCCGGGCCCCTTGGCGTGTTGGGGCTGCTTTTTACCCCCACGGCGATGATCATAGCGCAGGTGATCATTATCGTGCCGCTCATTGCCTCAATCGCGCATCAGTCGATCCGCGAACTTTGGCAGGAATATCATGACCTGCTGATTTCGATGAATGTCACGCAGGGCCAAAAGATACGGACCCTGCTTTGGGATTCCCGCCGTGCGCTCCTCACTGCCGCGCTCGCAGGTTTTGGCCGCGCGATTGGGGAGGTGGGGGCGATCATGATCGTCGGCGGCAATATCGACCATGCGACGCGGGTGTTGACCACCGCGATCGCGCTTGAGACCGGGAAGGGGGAGTTTGCCTTGGCGCTCGCCCTCGGTTTCGTATTGATCGGGCTGGCCGTGGCAGTGAATCTCGCGATCCATTGGCTGGGCCGCACCGAACGGGAGGGCCGGTGGTGATGCAGCTTTTCCCAATGCAGGCCCGCGCGATCGAAAGCCGCAGACGCGGGCAACGGCTGGTGGGACCGATTGATCTGACGCTGGAAGGGCAGGGCGCCACGGTCGTTATCGGCCCGAACGGCGCGGGTAAGACCACGCTGTTGCAATTGCTGCATGGCACCGCGCGGCTCTCTGCGGGGCGGATCGATTGGGCCTGTACGACCGAAGAGGCGCGGCATCATCAGGCCTTCGTTTTTCAGCGGCCCGTTATGCTGCGGCGCACGGTTTTGGAAAACCTCATCTATCCACTGCGCCTGCGTGGTGTCGCAAAGGCTCAGGCCCGACTGGCGGCGGAGGAATGGGCCGCGCGCGTCGGGTTAGAGCCGCTTTTGGGGCGCGCAGCCCCTGTGCTTTCGGGTGGCGAGCAGCAGAAACTGGCCCTCGCCCGCGCCCTGATCTGCAAGCCCAAGCTGCTGTTTCTGGATGAGCCCTGTGCCGCATTGGATGGCCGTGCGACCCGAGAGATCGAGGCGATCCTGCAATCGGCGAAATCTGCGGGCACGCGGCTGATCCTTTCGACACATGACCACGGTCAAGCCCGCCGTTTGGCCGACGATGTCTTGTTCCTTCTGGGGGGCCGTCTGCATGAGGCCGGTCCCGCGACTATGTTTTTTAACCGACCTGAGACCCCAGAGGCGCAGGCATTTTTAAGAGGAGATATCGTAGAATGAAACATTGGATTGTAGGCGCAATTGCCGCTCTGGCGATGAGTGGTGCGGCGCAGGCCGCCGACGTGATAAAGATGGCGGTGACGACATCGTTCAACAACTCCGGTCTCGCGGATGTGCTCTTGCCTCAGATCGCAGCGGATCTTGATCTCGATGTGCAATTGTTGGTCGTCGGGACCGGCCAGGCGATCAAGCTAGGCGAATCCGGGGACGTGGACGCGATCCTGGTCCATTCGCGCAAAGCCGAGGAGGCTTTCGTCGACGCGGGGTTCGGCAGCCACCGAACGGAAATCATGTACAACGATTTCGTCTTCATCGGTCCAAAAAGCGATCCGGCGGGCATCGCATCCTCGGGTGCGGCCACCGAAGCATTGAGCGCAATCGCCGACAAAGAGTCTGATTTCGTGAGCCGAGGGGACGACAGCGGCACCCATAAGAAAGAACTGTCTCTCTGGGGCGAAGCGGGTCTCGATCCGGCAGAGTTCGGGGATTGGTACAACGCCGTCGGGGCAGGCATGGGGGCGGCGCTCAACACCGCCTCGGGGATGCCCGCCTATGTGATGTCGGACCGGGCAAGCTGGCTGAACTTCGGCAATAAGGGGGATCTGGCGTTGCTCTATGCGGGCGATCCGGTTCTGTTTAACCAATATGCCTATCTGCCGGTGAACCCCGAGCGTCACGGCCATGTCAAAAATGATCTGGCTCTGAAGCTCGAAGACTGGCTGACCTCCGACCGGGCGAAAGCGCTGATCAACGACTATAAGATCAATGGTGAGACACTATTCGTGTTCAACGCGGAAGGTGCCGAATAACCTGAGTTAGAGACCATCCGCGCCCAAACCTGCGCGGATGGTTCACTCGGGCAAGTCGCCGTGGATCGCGAATTGCTCTAGTCCTGCATCCTGCGGCTGGATCATGCGAAAGCTTTCACGGACGCCCGCGTCGGTCAACTCGCGCGCCACGGTGAGCAGACAGTTGGGCGCGTGATCGGCGCAGAGGTCGATCATCTGCGCCAACTCCTCTTTCGCCACGGGACGCGCGGCATCGACCGAAGGTGCACCGTAGTAGGTGACGAAATGCTGCGCCAGCAGCGCGGCGAGGGTCTCTACCTCGGCTTCTTCGATCTGGGTCACGGCGACAAAGGTCACGCGGCCAAAGGTTTCGAGCCCAAGCCAGCCGTTGGCGAAGGCTTGGCGGGCTTTGCCAGTCAGGTCGCCCTCGGTCCAATCGGAAAACTCGAATCCGCCAGAGATGCACCATTCCCCGGTGCGGGCGGGTGAGGCGAAGACGTTGCGGTCGCTCTCATCGAAATGGATCGCGCGGGCAAGTTTGAGGGTCATGGTGCGGGCTCCAATAAGGTGGTGAGCGGGATCAGGCGGGTCGTCTGTCCCGCGCGCAGTAACATGCCGAAGTCCTCGTCGACACCGATGAATGTACCGCTTGCGCCCTGCGCGGTCACCTCTTCGTCGATCCCATAGGCCAAGCCGCGCCATTCGCCATGCAGGCTGGCAGGGCCGAGGTCTTCCCAGCGGTTGATCCAATGCAGCGTGTGCCGCGCCCAGGATTCGACAAGGGCGGGGGGCTGCACCTCGGCGCAGCCTTCGGCATAGAGCGCGGTTTGATCCGGGTTTAGACCCGTTTGCGCCATGTCAGGGTCGTTCGCAGGGTAGAGCGGCAGGGTGAAACCGACGACGAGCCAATCGGGCACCGCCGCCGGATCGGTTGTCGAGGCCATCATCCGCAGCGCGCCGCAGGCCGCACCGTTCACGCGGATGCCGCCGTTCCATTCCAGTTGCACCGCGACTTCGGGCGGCGAGAGCGCGCCGAGGGCGTTTTGAAAGCCCACCCCGCAGAGCGGCAGCATCGCCACCGCGCGGGCCAGCGGCACCTCGGGGGCAAAGACCAAGGCCGCCTGCATCTCGGCCCCGTCGAGGCGGTAGGTGATCAGCCCCGCATCGCAGCCCTCGGCCGCGCGGGCGCAGGCGGCGGCAAGCGCATCGCCCACGACCGCCTCGCCCGACATCAGCGGCGGGAAGGACAGCACCTCGCTCATGCGGCGCCAGCGTCCACGAGTTGCTTGGCGATGGCGTGAAAGGCCGCGGCCTGCTTGCTATCCGGCTGGCTGACGGTGATCGGCGCACCGCCGTCCGAGGCGAGACGGATCTGCAGATCAAGCGGCACTTCCGCGAGCAGGGGCACGCCCCATTTCTCGGCCTCGGAGGCGACACCGCCGTGGCCAAAGACATGCTCTTCGTGGCCGCAATTGGTGCAGATATGCGTCGACATGTTTTCGATCATGCCGAGGATCGGCACCTTCAGCTGGTTGAACATATCGATGCCCTTGCGCGCGTCGATCAGAGCCACATCCTGCGGTGTAGAGACGATAACCGCCCCATCCACATGGGCCTTTTGCGCCAGCGTCATCTGCACGTCGCCGGTGCCGGGCGGCAGGTCCACGATCAGCACGTCAAGCGCGCCCCATTGCACCTGCGTCATCATCTGCTGCAGCGCGCCCATCAGCATCGGCCCGCGCCAGACCACGGCTTGGTCTTCGTTGGTCATCAGGCCAATCGACATCATGGTGACGCCGTGGTTGCGCATCGGCAGGATGGTCTTGCCATCGGGCGAGGCGGGGCGGCCAGAGACGCCGAGCATGCGCGGCTGGCTGGGGCCGTAGACATCGGCATCCAGCAGCCCGACCCGGCGGCCTTGGGCGGCCAGCGCACAGGCGAGGTTCGCGGAAACGGTGGATTTGCCGACGCCGCCCTTGCCCGAGGCGACGGCGATGATCCGGTCGACGCCGGGGATTTTTTGCGGACCGGTTGGCTCCGCTTTTCGCTGTGGCTTGAGGTCGGGCGGCGGGGCTTTTTCGCTGTGGCCGGTCAGCACGATGGAGACTTTCGACACCCCCTCGACCTGCGCCAGAGCCGCTTCGGCTAGCGCCTTGGCTTCCTCGTAGGCTTTGGCTTGGGCGGGCGGGATTTCCATCACGAAACGCACCGCGCCCGCGTCATCCACATTCAGCGCGCGCATCACGCCGCTGGCCACGATGTCTGTCCCCGTGGCCGGATCGGTCACGGTCTTCAAGGCGGTCAGGACCGCGTCTCTGCTGGCTGTCACGTCGCTTATGCCCCGCCCTTGTCCGCGCCGGCGATGGTGCCGTCGATCTCATGCTCAAGGCCCAGTTCGGGGATAGTGATCACGGCCTTGACCGCAAACTCTTTGCCGCTGGTGTCATGGTCGCGCATGGCCTTTTCGATGGCCTGCTGCGAGGTCACGCCGACCTGTTTGAGAAACTTGCGCATCGACATGTTGAAGTCTTCGCTCATGGGTGGCTCCTGTGCTGTGGGCGGCCTAGTGGTCGCGCCGTTTGGAGAGGTAATCGTCGGTGGTCCGAGGGCGCGGGCGTTCGTTGCCGGTCATCGGGTTGTTGGTGCTGTGATACTGCGCATTGATCCGGCAGTCATCGCACATCTGGATCATCCGCAGTTTTGCCTCATCGGCAAACATCGAATGGCTGCGCAGCTTGTCGGTGATTTTCTCTACGGTGGATTTCACGCCAAAGAGGCTGCCGCATTCGACGCAGGCAAAAGGCTCTTCCTCGTTCAGCACGCGCTGGCTCAGCGCGGCTTCGGTCAGGTCGAGGCGCGGCGCGAGGGTGATGGCATCCTCGGGGCAGACGTTGGCGCAGAGTCCGCATTGCAAACAGGCGTCTTCCTGAAAACGCAGTTGCGGCAGGTCCGGGTTGTCGCCAAGCGCGCCCGAAGGGCAGAGCGACACGCAGGACAGACACAGCGTGCAGGCATCTTTGTCGACCAGAACGGCACCGTAGGGCGCACCCTCGGGCAGGTCCAACACCTCGGCCTCGGGGTTGAGCGCCCGCGCTGCCTGCCGGGCGATCTGGCGGCGGCTGCCCATCGGGCGCACCGGCTGGGCGACGGGGGCAGGGGCCTCGCCGTCATAAAGAATGTCGGTCAGCGCCTCGGGGTCGGGGGTGTCGATCAGCGACATCCGCGCGTCCCCCGCAATGGCGCGGACCAGCGCGGTCTGCGTCTCAATCGCGTCGCGGTCGGCCTTGGGGCCAAGCAGAAGCGAGACATGGGCGAACCCGGCGGCCAACGCGGCCAGCGCCTCAGCATGGCCAAAGGCGGCGAGCGCATCGAGTTCCATCGGCACCACATCGGCAGGCAACCCGCGCCCGTGGCGTGCGGCAAGGCGGATCATCTCGGCGCCATGGGCGTCATGCACCATCAGGCGCGGCGCTTCGCCGCCCGCTTCGAGATAGGCACGCGCCAGCGTCTGCACCCGGCGCATGGTGAAATCGACGGGCGGCGCGTCATAGCTGATCGCACCCGAGGGGCAGGCCGAGGAACAGGCACCGCAGCCCGCGCAGATCATTGGATCGATCGCAACATGATCGCCGTCGGGCGTGATCGCGCCAGTGGGGCAAAGGTCCAGACAATTGGTGCAGCCGGTTTGCGCCGCGCGGGAATGGGCGCAGAGCAGCGGCTCGGTCCGCACATAGAGCGGCTGCTCAAATGTGCCGGTGAGATGCGAGGCAGCCAGCACGGCGGCGGCCACGGCAGGCGGGTGGCCGGGATCGGCGCGCAGGTAGCCTTCGCGTTTTTCATGCGCCGGGAACAGCGGCGTCTCGCCGCGCAGGTCGATGATGATGTCACATTGGCTGCGCGCGCCGTCGCGCGGCGCGGTCCAATTGAGCGGTCCCCGGCCACGCGGGTCGACCTGCCGCAGCGCGTCGATCACCACTTCGAACTGTCCAAGCGCGCCCTTGGCACGGCGCAGCTTGCCGGAAATGAGGTCAAAATCGCGCACCTCGGGCAGATTGTCCTCGGCCTTTGTCACCGCGTCGTCCATCAACAGCGTGACGCTCAGGTGGTCTTTGAGCTGCGCCGCCGCCTCCAGCGCTGCCGGGCCGCGCCCCACGATCAGGCAAAGCCCTTCGGACCCGACATCGATGGTTTTCTCTGCCGGGGCGTCCAAAAGCGCCTCGGCTGCAAGGGCGGACATTTTGGGTAGTTTGTCACGGGGGTCATCCGACCATCCGGCCCGGTCGCGCAGGTCCAAGAGGGGGGCAGGGGGCAGGCCCAGTTCCTCGGCCAATTCGGTAAAGACCCGCTCTTCTTGGGTGCAGCATAAAATTGCGTCCCCGGCGGTCAGGGCCTTGGCCGCCCGGTCGATCTGGGTGGTGCAGAGGGCCGAACAGGGGGGCGCGACCGCCGAACCGCTGCGCTCGGCCAATGCATCGGAATCGATACGCTGCGACCCTGCGCAATCGCATGTTATCAATGTCTTGGCCATGAATTTTCCCTCAATTCGCACGACATTCCGCAGCCCATCTGGGCAGGGCAGAGGCCCCAAGCTAGACGGGATTTGCCACCCCCTACAACCGAAATTCGCGGCGCGGCGGTGCTGCTCTTGGACGGTGAAGCAGGCAGAAACAGCAGTCTGCGGGGGCAGTGATTCGAATTTTGCGATTCCCTCATTTTCCGAGCGAAATACTCAAGTTAGACAATTAGGCCGAGGCGCCATTGACGGGCCAAGCCGATGGGCCATCTTGTCTCGAAAGCCGGGTTTTTCGGGCTTTGGCGCGGATTTGCGCTTCCCCCGGACCGGCCTTTGCGGCGAAGGTCATTGAAACGGAGGAGCAATTTGATTCACAACCCGACAATGTATCGGACAATGCCCTTGGGCATCGTACTGCGGCGCGCGCCGGGGGTGACCCGTTGGGCCAAGTGGAGCTGGAAAGCGACCGCCGTGCTGCCCGGTGCCGGGGAGGCCGATTGGCGCGAGCTGCGCCGCGACGGTGAGATCGTCGAGTACCACGCCGCCACGCTCAAGCTGGACCTCCACGGAGCCGAGACCGAAGCCTATGTCCACGGGCTCGGCGCGGATGTGCCTTGTGTCTATGTTGTGATGCGCCCCATTCCCGGTGCAACCGACCGCCCCTTCAAACTCGCGCTGGTCACAGCATCGCCCTATGAGGCGCAGGATTATTGCGACAGCGCCGAAGAGGTGGTGGAAAAGGTCGCGATGACGCCGGGTCTGTTGGCATGGGTGCAAGAGTTCGTCGAAGAGTTCCACCAGGAGGAAGCCTTCGTCAAACGCCGCCGGGATCGTCTGCGCACTGATATTAAACAAGACGGGATCGGCGATCCTCGCATTGAAAAACCTGCGGACATTTACGCCTCGCCCGCGCTGAAACGAAAGCGTCTGGCATGAGCGGTTTTTGGCAGAAACGCCGCGCCGCCGTCGCGGCTGAGGCAGAGGCCGAAGTGCGCGTTCACGCAGCGCAGGTGGCAGAGGCTGAAGAAGCCGCACTGGCCGAGCGCAGCGATGATGACCTGCTGGCCGAGTTCGATCTGCCCGCGCCGGAGGATCTGGTGAGCGGCGAACAGTTGCGTGCCTTTCTCAAGGCGCAACTGCCCCAACGGCTCAAGACCCGCGCGCTGCGCAGCTTTTGGAAAACCAACCCGGTGCTGGCCTGCCTTGACGGGTTGAACGATTACGACGACGATTACACAGCGGCGGCGACAGCTGGGAAACCGGTTAACACGATCTACCAAGTGGGCCGCGGCATGGTCTCGAAGGTCGAAGAGGTGCTGACCGCAGAGGCCGACGCGCCCGAAGAGACGGTTGAGAGCGCCAACAATGACGCGCCCGTTCTGGCCTCGACCCATGATGTCGTCGTGCCCGGCCCCCGCCGGACCGAAACGGCGCTGGCCCCAGATGCGCCTCTTGAGGTGCATCATGCCGCCCCGGAAGAAGAATCCGAAGCGCAGCCCGCGCCGACCCACCGCCGCATGCGGTTTCACTTCGCCAGTGATCTGGCACAGGACATGGAAGGTAGCAGCGCATGACCCAATTGGCCGCGACGCCCCTGCCCGAAGAAGACCGCCTGCGCGCGGACCTTTACAACTTCATGGGCCTAATCCTTGCCGGTCCCCCGGATCAGATGCTGCTGGATCAATGCGCGGGTCTGTCGGGGGATGACAGCGAGTTGGGGCAGGGATTCAAGACGCTGTCGAAACTCGCCGCCAAGACCAAACCCTCGGGTGCCGAGAGTGAGTTCAACCGGCTTTTCATCGGGCTGGGCCGGGGCGAGCTTTTGCCCTATGCGAGCTTTTACCTCACCGGTTTTCTCAACGAAAAACCGCTGGCCGCCCTGCGTCAGGATATGGTTGCACGCGGGCTTGAACGGGCGGCGAATGTGTTTGAGCCCGAAGACAACATCGCGTCGCTGATGGAGATGATGGGCGCGATGATCGCGGGCCGTTTTGCGTCCCCCGCGACGCTGGCGCAGCAAAAGACATTCTTTAACCGGCATATCGCCCCTTGGGCTGGGCACTTCTTTGCCGACCTCGAAGGGGCGAAAAACTCGGTCTTCTATGCCCCTGTAGGCAAAATTGGCCGTGCCTTCATGCAGATTGAAGCCGAAGCCTTCCGGCTCAGCAAAGACGACTAGACCCACCGCGATGAGACAGGCGGGGCCACGCGCCCCTGAACAAGAGACGTAACAGGAGAGAGAAGATGACACGCAAGCCAGAGGGTACCACCGACGCACCCGTTCGCAAGGACCGGCGCGACTTCCTGAAATTCGCGGGCTCCGCCGCCCCCTTGGCCGCCGTTGCCGTGGCCACCACAGGGACCGAGGCCGAAGCGGCCCAAGCCCCCGACCTGTCGTCGGACCGTATCCAAGACACCGAACACACGCGCGCCTATTACGCCGCCGCGCGGTTCTGACCAGATAACAGGGGCGCGGCCCCGAAACTTGGCAGGGCGAAAACGCCCGCCGTTCAATAGCCACCTCAGGCGGGGACCAGCCCGCGCATAGGGAGTGAAGATATGTTGAGGAAAAAGACCAATGGGGTCGCGCGGTCTGCGCAGCGGACAGGCATCATGTCCGATGTGGCGCGCAGCGGTATTGACCGGCGCGCGTTCCTGCGCGGCTCGGGCCTTGCCATCGGCGGGCTTGCGGCAATCGCAGGCACCGCGGGCAGCGTGCAACAGGCATCAGCCGCCACCGCAGCCGTCAGCGGAAAGATGGAAGTCAAGAAATCCGTCTGCACCCATTGCTCGGTCGGTTGTACCGTCATCGCCGAAGTGTCGGACGGTGTTTGGCTCGGTCAAGAACCCGGTTGGGACAGCCCCTTCAACCTCGGCGCGCATTGCGCCAAGGGCGCCTCGGTCCGTGAGCACGCCCATGGCGAGCGCCGCCTGAAGTATCCGATGAAGAAAGTCGGCGGCGAATGGCAGCGGATTTCTTGGGAGCAGGCGATCAACGAGATCGGCGATCAGATGCTGTCGATCCGCGACACCTCTGGCCCGGATTCGGTCTATTGGCTCGGCTCGGCGAAACACTCCAACGAACAAGCCTATCTGTTCCGCAAGTTCGCCGCCTATTGGGGCACCAACAACGTCGACCACCAAGCGCGGATTTGTCACTCCACCACCGTGGCGGGCGTGGCGAACACATGGGGCTACGGCGCCATGACCAACAGCTACAACGACATCCACAAGTCGCGCGCAATCTTCATCATCGGCGGCAACCCCGCCGAGGCGCACCCGGTGTCGCTGCAGCACGTGCTGAAAGCCAAGGAAGAGAACAACGCGCCGCTGATCGTCTGCGATCCGCGTTTCACCCGTACCGCGGCCCATGCCGACGAATATGTACGCTTCCGTCCGGGGTCGGACGTGGCGCTGGTTTGGGGCATCCTCTACCACATCTTCGAGAACGGTTGGGAGGATGAGGAATTCATCCGCACCCGCGTCTGGGGCATGGATGAAATCCGTCAGGAAGTCGCCAACTGGACCCCCGATGAGGTTGAGCGCGTCACCGGCGTGCCCGGCGAACAGCTTCAGCGCGTCGCGCGGACACTGGCCAACCACCGCCCCGGCACCGTGATCTGGTGCATGGGTGGCACGCAGCACACCAACGGCAACAACAACACCCGCGCTTACTGCATTCTGCAGCTGGCCTTGGGCAACATGGGCACCGCCGGTGGCGGCACCAACATCTTCCGCGGCCACGACAACGTGCAAGGCGCGACCGACCTTGGCGTTCTGGCCGATACGCTGCCGGGCTACTACGGCCTGTCCGATGGCTCTTGGGCGCATTGGGCGCGGGTCTGGGGTGAGGATCTGGAATGGATCCAGAGCCGCTTCGCCTCGTGGACCGATGGCGCGGGCGAAGAGCAAAAGATGATCAACCTCATCGGCATCCCGGTGTCGCGTTGGATCGATGGTGTGCTTGAGGACCGTGAGAACCTTGAGCAGCCCGACAACACCAAAGCCATGGTGCTCTGGGGCCACGCGCCGAACTCGCAGACCCGTCAGGGTGAGATGAAAACGGCGATGGAAAAGCTCGACCTGCTGGTTGTGGTCGACCCATACCCAACCGTCTCTGCCGTTCTCCACGATCGGACCGACAACACCTACCTGCTCCCGGCCTGTACGCAGTTCGAAACCTCCGGTTCCGTGACCGCATCGAACCGCTCGCTCCAGTGGCGCGAAAAGGTCGTCGAGCCGCTGTTTGAAAGCCTGCCGGACCACACGATCCTCTATAAGTTCGCCAAGAAGTTCGGCTTTGATGATCGCATGTTCCGCAACATCGAAGTGAACGGTGAAGAGCCGCTCATCGAAGACCTGACGCGCGAGTTCAACAAAGGCATGTGGACCATCGGCTATACCGGGCAGTCGCCCGAGCGGATGAAAATGCACATGCAGAACCAGCACACCTTCGACAAAACCACTCTGCGTGCCAACGGCGGCCCGGCGGATGGCGATTACTACGGCATGCCATGGCCCTGCTGGGGCACGCCCGAGATGAACCACCCCGGCACGGCGAACCTTTACGATCTGTCGCTGCCAGTGGCCGAAGGCGGCCTGACCTTCCGCGCCCGTTTCGGCGTTGAACGTGACGGTGAAAACCTGCTGGCTGAAGGTGTCTATTCCAAAGGCTCCGAGATCAAAGACGGCTATCCTGAATTCACCATGCAGATGCTGACGGATTTGGGCTGGGACGGCGATCTCACAGCGGAGGAACGCGCCATCATCGAAGCGGTCGCAGGTTACGAGAAGCCTGAAAATGCGGACGATGGCCAAGAAGAGGTCGGTGAAACCTCGCATCAAGGCGAGATGGAATCGGATTACGTGGCCCAAGTCGGTGGCATCAACTGGAAGACCGACCTTTCGGGCGGCATCCAGCGGGTCGCGATTGAACATGGCTGCGCCCCCTTCGGTAACGCCAAGGCCCGCTGTGTGGTCTGGACCTTCCCCGATCCGGTGCCAAAACACCGCGAGCCGCTTTATTCAAACCGGCGCGATCTGGTCGCGGATTACCCAACCTACGAAGACAAGACCTTCTGGCGGGTGCCGACGCTTTATGCCTCGATCCAAAAGAACGACTTCTCGCAGGAATTCCCGATCATCCTCACTTCTGGCCGCTTGGTCGAATATGAGGGCGGCGGGGACGAGACCCGGTCGAACCCATGGTTGGCCGAGTTGCAACAGAACATGTTCATCGAGATCAACACCCGTGACGCCAACAACCTTGGCGTGCGCGACGGGTCCGACGTTTGGGTCGAAGGGCCCGAGGGCGGCAAGATCAAAGTGATGGCCATGGTCACCGAACGGGTGGGCGAGGGCGTGGCCTTCATGCCCTTCCACTTCGGCGGGCACATGGAAGGTGTCAGCCTGCGGGACAAATACCCCGATGGGGCCGATCCGATCGTTCTGGGCGAAAGCACCAACACGGTTCAGACCTACGGCTACGATTCAGTGACGCAAATGCAGGAGACCAAAGCGACTCTCTGCAAGATTATGCCAGCGTAAGGAGATAAGAGAATGGCAAGAGCAAAGTTTCTCTGCGATGCCGAGCGCTGCATTGAATGCAACGCATGTGTCACGGCTTGTAAGAACGAACACGAAGTCCCTTGGGGCATCAACCGCCGCCGCGTGGTGACCATTCAAGACGGCCAACCGGGCGAACGCTCGATCTCGGTCGCTTGTATGCACTGCTCGGACGCGCCCTGTATGGCGGTCTGCCCGGTGGATTGTTTCTACCAGACCGACGATGGCATCGTCCTGCACTCAAAGGACCTCTGCATTGGTTGCGGTTACTGCTTCTACGCCTGCCCCTTCGGCGCGCCGCAGTATCCGCAGGCTGGCAACTTCGGCAGCCGCGGCAAGATGGACAAATGTACCTTCTGCGCCGGTGGCCCCGAGGAAAACCACAGCCAAGCCGAATTTCAGAAGTACGGCCGCAACCGGATCGCGGAAGGCAAACTGCCAATCTGCGCCGAGATGTGTTCGACCAAGGCATTGCTGGCGGGTGACGGGGACATGGTCTCCGACATCTACCGCGAGCGTGTCGTCGCGCGCGGCTTTGGCTCCGGCGCTTGGGGCTGGGGCACGGCTTACGAGCAAAAAGGCCAGTAACGGCTTTCGGGGCGGCCTGACCGGGTCGCCCCTTTACTCCATATCTGTCTAGCCGGGGGATTTCCCATGCTGCGCCACCTGATGGCTCTTTTCATTCTCGCCTTGGCCGCGCTGCCGGTCAGCGCCACGGCGCAGGACGTGCGCCTGCCCGAGAACGCGACCCCCTCGGCCATTGACCGCGCCAACACCGGCGGCGCGCAGAACCTGGCCGACATCGAACGCCGCCAAAACGGGGCCGAGATTGACGACGGGTTCCGGCGCAACAATTTGGGTGGTGATGCCGCAACGGTGCCGGGGCTTGGCCCGCTTGGCGGGCGGTCAGATCCGGACCTGTGGCGTGGCATCCGCTATAACGAATTGCCCGTGCGCGTGAGCACGATGAACAAGACGGGCCGCGTCCTCGTACAGGACAACGGGATGTGGTGGCAGCAGTTCCGCGAAGGGCCTCTGGCAACCTACGGCGCTTGGCTTCTTGCCGGGACGCTGGCCGTGCTGCTGCTCTTTTACCTTCTGCGAGGCCGGATCCGCATCGAAGGCGGCAAGGTCGGGCGTACCGTCACCCGCTTCAAAGCGATCGAACGGTTTGCCCATTGGATGCTGGCCGGGTCTTTCATCCTGCTTGCCCTGACAGGCTTGGCCACGCTCTTTGGCCGTAAGGTGGTCATTCCGCTCTTAGGGCATGAGTTCAACTCGGTCCTGCTGACCGGGTCCAAGTTCATCCACAACAACGTGTCATGGGCCTTTATGATCGCGCTCGTCATGGTCTTTGTGATGTGGATTTGGCACAATATCCCGAACAAGACCGATTGGGTTTGGATCAAGCAAGGCGGCGGGTTCATCGGCGACAAACACCCGCCCGCGAAAAAGTTTAACTTCGGGCAAAAGATCGTTTTCTGGGCCGTGATCCTGCTGGGCTTCTCGGTCTCGCTCTCGGGGCTGTCGCTGCTGTTTCCCTTCGAGATCCAGCTTTTCGGGCATACCTTCAACCTTATCAATGACATCGGCATGGCCGAGGCCGCAGGCTTTGGTCCGCTTCAGGGCGATCTGACGCCCCATGCGGAAATGCAATATGCCCAACTGTGGCACGCGATCATCGGCTTTCTGATGATGGCGGTGATCTTGGGGCACATCTATATCGGGACACTCGGTATGGAAGGCGCCTTTGACGCCATGGGCAACGGCGAGGTTGATGAACGTTGGGCCGAGCAGCACCATTCGCTCTGGCTTGATGAGGTCAAAGATGACAAGCGGACCCCCGCAGAATGATGGGCGGCGTTCAGGTAAAAGGATACGCGCAATGAAAGCCATGCTGGCAGGGTTTCTGGGCGTCGCGGTGATCGGCGTTGTGGCCTATTTCGGACTGCATGAGATAGGCTTTTCCTCGGCTGAGGTCTATTCAGGTGAAAACGTCCGGTTGGACTGACACCGAAGAGGCATATCATGGCGGCAGGCGATGAATACGGCGGCACGCTCGAGGGCGCGTCGATCCTTGTGATCGACGACGAACCGGGGATGCGCCATTTCCTGACCAAGATTTTGGAGCCGCGTGCCAAGCGCGTGGCGCAGGCCGCGTCGCCTGCAGAGGCCACCAAACTCTTGGACGAGGCGCATTTCGATGTGGTCGTTCTGGACAATGTCATGCCCGGCAAAACCGGGCTGGAATGGGTAGTCGAGCAGCGCCGCAAAGGGTTTTACGCCGACACGGTTCTGATCACCGCCTATGCCGATCTGGAAACCGCCATCGCCGCGCTGCGCGCGGGCGTCAGTGATTTCGTGCTGAAACCCTTCCGGGCGAACCAAATCCTCGGCGCCGTTTCCCGCACGCTCGACCGCAAGAACCTCCGCCGCGACAACACACTGCTGCGGCGTGAATTGCAGGGCGGGGCAGCGGTGCAGATGCTTGGCAAGTCCGAGGCCCTGTCGAAGGTGCGCGGGATGCTGAACCGCCTAGCCCCGGTCCCGACGCCAGTGCTTTTTACCGGGGCCAGCGGCACGGGCAAGGAGTTGGCCGCGCGGCAACTGCACCAGATGTCTGACCGCGCCGACCATCCTTTCGTTGCGGTCAACTGCGCCGCCATCACGCCGGATCGGATCGTGCCTGAACTCTTCGGTGCGGTGGAGGGGAACGAAACCCTACAGCCGGGGCTGTTCCTTTTGGCCGATGGCGGCACGCTGTTCCTTGATGAAGTGGCGCAGATGCCGGAGCAGTTGCAGGCGGCTTTGTTGCGAGTACTGGAAGATCAACGCATCCGGCCCGAAGGGGCCGAGCGGGAAATTCCGCTGAACCTGCGGTTCCTTTTCGCCACAAATGCCGATCTGCCCAAAGCGGTGGAGGAGGGGCGTTTCCGCGCAGACCTTTATCACCGCATGAATGTTGTCGAAGTCGCAATGCCGCCGCTCAAGGACCGCTCGGATGATATCGTCGAACTGGCGGCGATGTTCATGCAGCAATTCTCGACCGCGCTTGGCATGCCCGCGCTGCGGTTGGATGCCGAGACATTGCTCAAGCTGCGGCGCTACGATTGGCCGGGCAATGTGCGAGAATTGCGAAATCTGATCGAACGGTCGGTCATCCTCGGCAGCCTGCCCGAAGCCTTTGCGGGCCATGGCACCGTCGATGGGCTAAGGGCAATCGAGGATCTCGAACTGGTCACACAGCGCCACATGCTGCACATTCTTGATCTTTCGGGCGGCAACCGGGCCGAGGCCGCGCGGCGCTTGGGCGTCTCTCGTAAAACCGTTGACCGCAAGCTTGCCGCTTGGGCCGCTGAGGGGCTGGATATCGACGCCCTTTGAGGGGAGCAAAGCTATGTGATTTGCGCATATCCGTTCCGCGGGCGCGGAATCCATCGTTCCTTTCGGGAATTCTGTTCTGTCTCTGGGCCCACAGTAGGAAATTCGACCCGCGCACACCCGATGGCCATAGCTCCCATTCCTTCTGAACCGATCCCGCCCGTCAAACGTTCCTGTTTCAGCAATGGTGTTGAAGCGGGCGGCGCCCGGTGACATCTGATGCTCAAGCGTTACAGGAGTAAATTCAATGCTGAAACAGATCGTTACCGCCACCGCGCTCGCCGCGGTTTCTGGCACCGCAGCCTTCGCCCAAGACAACGAAACGCTCCGCGTGGGCATGTCGGGCGGCTATTTCCCCTTCACCTTCGTTAAGCAGGACGTGCTTCAGGGGTTCGAAGTCGACGTGATGAATGCTGTCGGCGAAGAGGCGGGCTTTGAGGTTGAGTTCGAAACCATGGCCTTTTCCGGTCTGATCGGCGCGCTGGACGCAGGCCGCATCGACACGATCGCCAACCAGATCACCATCACGCCAGAGCGTGAAGAAAAGTTCGCCTTTACCGCGCCTTACGTATTTGATGGCGCGCAGGTCGTGACCAAAGAGGGCAACGAAGAGATCGGTGGCGTCGAAGACCTGCGCGGTAAAACCGTTGCGGTCAACCTCGGCTCGAACTTCGAGCAGCTTTTGAACGAACTCGACTTTGCAGATGAGATCGAGATCAAGACCTATGAGTCCAACATCGCCCAAGACACCGCGCTTGGCCGGGTGGATGCATTCGTGATGGACCGGGTTTCCTCAGCCCAGCTGATTCAGGAAAGCCCCCTGCCGCTGCAACTGGCAGGCAAGCCGTTCTCCGAAATCCGCAACGCGCTGCCGTTCCAAGACAATGACGAAGGCCGCGCCCTGCGGGACCGTGTCGACACCGCACTGGAGTCCCTGCGCGAAGACGGTACACTGACGGAAATCTCGGACAAATGGTTCGGCACTGACATCACCAAAGCGGAGTAACCCATGCGGGCGCTAGACCTTGACTACATGCTGGGGCTGGTGCCCGTCATATTGGGCTATGTACCGTTAACTTTGTTCATGGCGGTGGCGGGGATGGTGTTCGCACTGATCCTCGCCTCGCTTTTGGCTGTCGAACGGGTGGCCAAAGTGCCTGTTCTCGACTGGTTCGTGATCGTCTTCATCAGCTTTTTCCGCGGCACGCCGCTGCTGGTGCAGTTGTTTCTGTTCTACTTTGGCCTGCCGCAGGTGCTGTCATTCCTGTCGGATATCAACGGTGTGACCGCCGCCATCATGGGGCTGACCTTGCATTTCTCGGCCTATATGGCCGAGAGCATCCGCGCCGCGATCATGGGGGTCGACCGCAGCCAATGGGAGGCCGCGCAATCCATCGGCATGACCCAAGGCCAGATGATGCGGCGTATCATCCTGCCACAGGCCGCCCGGATCGCCGCGCCCACATTGGTCAACTATTTCATCGACATGATCAAAGGCACCTCGCTGGCCTTTACTCTTGGCGTGACCGAAATGATGGGCGCAGCCCAGAAAGAGGCGGCGGGCAGCTTCCTTTACTTCGAGGCCTATCTCGTTGTGGCGATGATCTATTGGGTCATTGTCGAAGCGCTTAGCCAGATGCAAAAGCGGCTTGAAACCTATCTAAACAAGGCGTTCGTCCGATGATCGATATCACTGGCCTGACCAAACATTTCGGCGGCGCGCCGGTCCTCAATGGCATTGATTTGCAGATTGCCGAAGGCGAGCGCGTGGTTGTCATCGGCCCCTCCGGCACGGGCAAATCGACCCTGCTGCGCTGTCTCAACTTCCTCGACGTGCCGCAGGCGGGGACCATTCGCATCGGTGATGTGACGGTTGACGCCGCAAAGGCGCGCAAGGCCGACATTCTGGCGCTGCGCCGTCGGACCGCGATGGTGTTTCAGAACTACGCCTTGTTCGCCAACAAGACGGCGAAAGAGAACATCATGGAGGCGCTTGTCACCGTGCAAAAGCGCCCCAAGGATGAGGCGGAGCAGCGCGCGCTTTCGGTCTTGGCCGAGACCGGATTGGCCGACAAGGCCGACAGTTTCCCCGCGGCGCTGTCCGGCGGGCAACAGCAACGTGTCGGCATCGGCCGGGCGATGGCGCTTGGGGCCGAGTTGATGCTGTTCGATGAGCCGACATCCGCGCTTGATCCTGAATGGGTCGGTGAGGTGCTGGACCTGATGCGCGCGGTGGCAGAGCGCAAGCAAACCATGCTGATCGTGACCCATGAGATGCAGTTCGCCCGTGAGATCGCGGATCGGGTGATCTTTATGGACGGCGGCAAGATTGTTGAGAGCGGCCCGCCATCTGAGATTTTCAGCGCGCCCAAGGATGCGCGATTGCAAAAGTTTCTCAAGCGTGTCGAGGGCTAGGCGGGTGCCGCGCGCCTGTCGCGAGGTATTTGTCGCTTTTACCGGCTTGGCCCGCTATGCTGCGGTGCAGAGAACCTATTGAAGGCTTGGCAAATGAGCGCCCGGATTATCTGTGTAGCCCAACAAAAGGGTGGGGCAGGCAAGACCACCCTCGTTTCGAACTTGGCGATTGCCTATTTAGCAGCGGGCAAAAGCGTGGGCCTGTTGGATACGGACCCTCAAGGCAGCCTCGGCAAGTGGCTCGACGTTCGCGAAGAGATGCTTGGGCTTGATCCAAAGCTGAAGTTCGCAACGGCGACTCCCTATGGGATATCCCGCGCCATCCGGACGGTCGGCAACGAGGCTGATGTCATTCTCATCGATACGCCCCCAAAGGCGGATAGCGATGTGCGTTGGGTCCTGCGCGACTCGGATCTGGTGTTGGTGCCGGTATCGGCCAGTCAGGCCGATGTTTGGGCGACCCATGACGTATTGGATTTGGCCGAGCGGGCGCAGAAACCGACGCATATCGTGATGAACCGCACCCGCGCCGGCACGCGGGTCGGCGATGACGTGGCTAAATCGGTGTCCGAGCTTGGGGCCGAGCGGCTTGACGCTTCGCTGGCCAACAGAGTGATCTACGCCGATGCCCTCGGCCGGGGTCTGGGTGTGGTCGAGGCGAAAAAGTCCGGCCCTGCCGCGGATGAAGTTCGTGCGCTGGCGCAAGAGGTCGCAGGCATTCTTGAACTGTAGTCCCGGCTGAGCGGGGCTAACTCTGTCGCGGTACAAAGCAAGCCCCTGCTAACGTAGAAAGGCCCGCCATTTGGCGGGCCTTTCCGTTAGAACCGATAGGTTCAAATCACTCCGCGCAGGCGCGGATTTTTTCGATGTCCGGCCCGTTGGGCGTGCGGCCCAAGTTGAAGGGGGCCGATGCATCACGCCATTTGGCGTAGTCGTTCAGATACTCCAACTGGCTCAGGTAAACCTTTGCGGAATCGGGGTTCTCACAGGCGGTTTCTTCGATGGTTTCGTTGGCCATTTCCTGAACGGTGGCCAGCGTTTCATCGTCGTAGCGGTTGATCTCGATGCCCGCATCGAGGAACTGCTGATAGGCTTCGGTCGCGCGCTTCTCGGTGAAGGAGAGCGACCAGACGAGGTTGGCCTGTGCCGCGATTTCAAGCGCTTCGCGGGTTTCGTCCGACAGCGCGTCCCACGCGCCTTTGTTGATCATCACACCGAAGATCGACGCCGACTGGTGCCAGCCCGGTGTCGCCCAGTATTTGGTGACCTGCTGGAAACCGCCCGAGAAGTCGACGTTGGGGGTCGAGAATTCCGCGCCATCAATCACGCCGCGCTCAAGCGACTGGTAGATTTCGCCACCAGCCATGGAGACCTGAGAGCCGCCCAGTTTTTCCAACAGACGGCCCTGCTCCAGACCCGACAGACGCAGACGCTTGCCCTTGAGGTCTTCCAGCGTGACGATCTGCTCGTTGGTGCGGAAACCGGATTCGTTGTTGGTCACGCCGTAGGGCAGGTAGACCATGCCGAACTTGCCGTAGATCTCGTTGTAGAGCTCTTTGCCGCCCCACTGCTCGATCCAGTTGACGTAATCAACCGCGTTGAACAGGCTCGCCGTGGTCGCCAGCGGCGAGAAGGCAGAGTTGCGGCCAGCCCAGTAACCGGGCCAGTCGGCGCCAGCCTGCACCGTGTTGGATTCAACCGCGCCGAAAACTTCGCCTGCGGGCACGAGGGAGCCGCCTTCGAAGAATTCAATGGTCAGGTCTTCGCCGGTCAGCTTATTGGCCAGATCAACGAAATGCTTGTCGATCTCGATCAGTTCCAGCGAAGTGGGCCATGTGGTGGTCATGGTCCAGTTGTCTTGGGCCGCGGCTTGCGTGCCAAAGCCTGCGCAGAGTGCCAGACCGGCAAGTGTTGATTTCAATTTCATAATATTCTCTCCTCCGTTGATTTATTTTGTATAGAGCGTTTCCGGCAGCCAAGTGACAAGCTGCGGGAACAGGGCGATGGCCACGCACATCATCAGGATCAGCCCGATGAACGGCAGCACACCAATGATGATATGCGACGTCTTGACCTCCCGCGGGGCGATGGCGCGCAGGTAGAACAGCGCATATCCAAAGGGCGGGGTGAGGAAGGACGTCTGCAAGACCACCGACATTAGGACGACGAACCACAACAGGCTCACGTCCATCTCCTGCACGATGGGCAGGAAGATCGGGAAGGACAGCAGCACGATGCCGGTCCAATCGAGGAAAGCACCAAGAATGAAGACGATGAACATCATCATCGCGATCAGCATCCAAGGGGCCATATCAAGGTTGCGGATGATCTCTTGCGTGGCGCGCAGACCCCCGGTGATGTTGAACACCCCGGTAAAGGCCGTCGCACCAATGACGATAAAGAGAATCATCGCAGAGGTCCGGCCCGTCTCCAACATCGCACCATAGAAGCTCGCCCATGTGAACTTGCGGCGCATGATCACGATAAGCAGAGCCAGCGCAGCACCGATGGCCGAGGCCTCGGTTGCGGTGGCAATCCCCGCAAGCAGGGAGCCAAGGATACCGAGGATCAGCACCAGCGGCGGCACGGCTTCGATCAGCAGCATCCGCACCAGCGCGGGTTTGGAGATCTTCTCATCAGGCTCAACCGCGGGAGCCATATCCGGGCGTACCACGGCCACGATAAAGACCCACACCGCATAGAGCAGCCCCAGCACCACGCCGGGCACCATCGCACCGGCGAAAAGCTCGCCCACCGACAGGGGCGAATAGGAGGCCATAAGGATCAACATGATCGACGGCGGGATCAGAATGCCCAGACAGCCGGAGGCCGCGATGACGCCGGTGGTCAGTGTCGGGCTGTAGCCATATTGCAGCATCGGGCGCAGGGCCATCACGCCCATCACGGTGATCGACGCACCGATGATGCCTGTGGTGGCGGCCAGCAGGATCGAGATGAAGACCACCGCCAGCGCCAGACCGCCGCGGATGTTGGACATCAAAAGCCGAAGCGATTCGAACATCTTATCCGTCACGCCCGAATCGGACAGGAACCGCGCCATCAAGATGAACAGCGGAATCGCGATCAGCGTGAAGTTGTCGAGCACATCGCCGAAAATCCGGTTGATGACGATGCCCAGCACCATGGGCTTGCCAGCGATGACAGCGCCCAAAACGGCGGTGCCGCCCAGAACGAAGGCCAGCGGGTGGCCCATGAAAAGGCCCAGCAACAGCAGGCCAAACATGGTGAGTGCAATGAGTTCAGGCGTCACGGGGCAGTTCCTGACGGTTAAGTACGAGTTTCAAAAATTCCGCCACACCTTGCAGCAACAGCAAACCAGCGGCGAGCGCCATGGCCATTTTCAGCGGATAGACCGGCAGCTGCACCGAGCCATAGGTCGTCTCGCCCTGAGCATAAGAGCGCATGGCGAATTCATAAGAGCGGGTGGTGAAGATCCACGCGAAGGGGAAGAAAAAGATCACATAGCCCGCCGCTTCGACCCAGCGTCGCAAGGTGGGGGCAAGGGTTTCGGTGATCAGATCGACCCGCACATGGGCCTGATGACGCAGCGCATAGCCGCCCAGCATCACGAAATAGAAGCCATATAACTGTTTCGTAACGTCAAAAGCCCAGCGAGTCGGGTCATTCAGCGCATAGCGCATGAAAACGTCATAGATGATGATTGCGGCGAAAATGACGGCGACGACCGACACGATACGCCCGACGAATTCGTTCATCTGGTCGATGAATTTTATCAAGATCTGAGCCCTCCCTGGCAGCTCGCACATTATTGGGCTTTCTGCCGAAAACAAGGCAAAAGACCAATAATAATGCTGCTTTAAGTAGCACTACGTATGCGGCGTGGGGAGAGTTTGTCCAGAAGGAGAGGTTTCAATTTGCCTAAGCCATGGACATTTTCGAAAAGCGACGATTATCTGCTGCGCAGAGCCCTCCGCATCGACGTCGGGGGAGGCTTAGCAAATATCCGTTTGGGAGGAAAAACATGGATCGTCGTTCATTTATCCGCAAAGCTGGTGTGATGGGGGCAGGTGCCGCCGCCACGACACTTGCCGCGCCCGCTATTGCGCAGGGCAACATCACGTGGCGCATGGTCACCACTTGGCCCAAGAACTTCCCCGGTCTGGGTGTCGGCGCGCAGCGTCTGGCCGACCGGATCACCGCCGCCTCGGGTGGCGAGCTGACCATTCAGGTCTTCTCCGCCGGTGAAATGGTGCCGCCGCTGCAATCGCTCGACGCCGTGATCGACGGCACCGCCGAGATGAGCCACGGTGCCGCCTACTACTGGCAGAACAAATCGCCGGCACTGTCCTTCTTTACCGGCGTTCCTTACGGCATGACCACGCCCGAGCTGACCGCTTGGATGCGTTACATGGGCGGTCAGGAAATCTGGGACGAGATCTATGACCAGTTCGGCGTTCAGGGCTTCCTGTCCGGCAACACCGGCACCCAGACGGGTGGTTGGTTCCGCGATGAGCTGAAAAGCCTCGATGATGTCAAAGGCGTGCGTTTCCGGACGCCGGGCCTTGGTGGCCGCGTGTGGGAGAAGCTGGGCGCGACCGTGACCAACATGGCCGCGGGCGAGATCTTCCAAGCGCTGCAGTCGGGCACACTCGATGCCGCAGAATTTGTCGGCCCCTATAACGATCTGGCGCTCGGCTTCCATCAGGTGGCCAAGAACTACTACATGCCGTCCTTCGTGGAATCGGGTCTGGCGACCGAGCTTGTCGTCGACAAGAAGAAGTATCAGGAACTGCCCGAGAACCTGCAGGCGATCATTCGCGATGTAAGCCAAGCGGAATACGACCAAGTCGCCGCCGACTTCTACGCAAATGATCCCCGTGCGCTGAAGACGCTGCAGGAAGAGCATGGCGTGACCGTGCGCAACTTCCCCGACGACATCATGGAAGCCGGTGCCAAAGCCTCGGTCGAAGTGGTCGAAGAGCTGCGCAACAGCGACGATCCGCTGGTCAAGAAGACCGCCGACAGCTTTGTCGAAGCGCTGAACCTCGTCCGCACCCGGACCGAGAACATCGACAGCCCCTATGTTCAGGCGCGTCAGAAGTTCTTGAAGTACTAAGCTTCGCGTTCAGGAATGTGGAAAGGCCCGGTGGAGACACCGGGCCTTTCGCGTTTATACGCGAAGGGCATCGCCCTCCCTGGGGGGCGATAGGAACCTTCGAAAGTGGCCTGTGCGGTGCGACAGTCTTCACCCATCCGGGTGGCGAGAGGTTGCAAAATCGCCCTCCGGGGGGAGGGAGGGCGATGCCCGGTGTGCCACCGGGCGAGACAGTTCTGACACCTCTTCTTCATAGCAAAAGGCCCGGCGTTTCCACCGGGCCTTTGCTCTGAAAAAACGCCGTCTTACCCGGCGATCAACTTCGGCAACCACGTCACGATCTGCGGGAAGGCGAAAAGGATCGCAATCGCCACCACCTGCAACATCACAAACGGCAGGATGCCCTTGTAAATCGCACTGGTCGGCAGATCCGCCGGAGCCACCCCGCGCAGATAGAACAGCGCAAAGCCGAAGGGCGGCGTCAGGAAGGAGGTCTGCAAGTTCACCCCCACCAGTACGCCCAGCCAGATCGGATCAATGTCCAGCATCAAAAGCACGGGCGCGGTGATCGGGATCACGATGAAGATGATCTCAAAGGTATCAAGGATGAACCCGAGGAAGAACATGATGATCATCACCACCGCCACCGCCGCCAAGGGGCCGCCGGGCAGGTTGCTCAGGAACTCATGCACCAGATTGTCGCCGCCCATCATGCGGAACACGATGGAAAAGACCGAGGCGCCCAGCAGAATGATGAAGACCATACTGGTGATCGTGGCCGTGGCGATCATCGTCTCCCGCAGGATGCGGAAGGACAGGCGCCAACGCAGGGCCGCCAGCACCATCGCCCCCACCGCCCCGACAGAGGCCGCCTCGGTCGGGGTGGCAATGCCCCCGAGAATCGAGCCCAGCACGGCGAGGATCAGCAAAAGCGGCGGCACCAGCGCCACAAAGAAATCCCGCACCAACTGGCTTTTCTCATCCGCAGGAACCGGCGTCGCGGGGCAAGAGGCCGGCGCGGTCGCGGCCTTGAACAAGACATAGCTGAGGTAAAGCGAGACCAGCAAAATGCCCGGCAGCAGGGCCCCGGCAAAAAGGTCCCCCACCGAGACCGGCGTCGGGGCAAAGTTGCCCTTGGCCATCTGCACCTGAGAGTTGATGCCCGACAGCATGTCGCCCATGAAGATCAGCACGGTGGACGGCGGAATGATCTGACCCAATGTCCCGCTGGCACAGATCACCCCGGTGGCAAGTTTCGGGTCATAGCCCGCCCGCAGCATCGCAGGCAGTGAGATCAGCCCCATGGTGACCACCGTGGCCCCCACAACCCCGGTAGAGGCCGCAAGCATCGCGCCCACCAGCACCACGGAAATCCCAAGACCACCGCGCATATTGCCAAAGAGTTTGCCCATGGTCAGCAGCAATTGCTCGGCGATCTGGCTGCGTTCCAGCATCACCCCCATGAAGATGAAAAGTGGCACCGCGACCAGCACTTCGTTGGTCATAAAGCCGATGTAGCGGTTCGGCAGCGAGCCGAAGTTCGATGGGTCAAAAACGCCGAAGCCAATGCCCACGGCCCCGAAAAGCAGTGATACGCCAGCGAGGGTAAAGGCGACCGGGAAGCCCAATAGCAAAAAGCCGATCACGCCAAAGAACATAAGCGCGGCGAGCATCTCGCCAATCAAAATCGGATCCATCAAACGGCTCCCTGCGGATGGTCTGCGGGGATTTGGTCCCGGCTGTATTGCATGGATTTGGGCACCAGCTCAGCATTGCCGCTGAGCACGAGGATGGAGCGGATGATCCATGCAATCCCTTGAATTGCGAGTAGAAATGCAAAGCCGATGATGAAGGCCTTGAGAATATAAAGCCCCGGCATGCCGCCCACATTGGCGGACCCTTCTTGATAACCCCATGCGCGTGTCACGAAGGGCATCGAATAGGTGTAAACGATCCAGCAGAAGGGCAGCAAAAAAACGACCACGCCGATCAGGTCGATCAGCGCGCGGCGTGCCATCGTGGCGGGGCGGTAAAAGATATCGACCCGCACATGGTCGTCGCGCAGCAGGGCAAAGCCCGCAACGGCGGTGAACATCGCGCCGTTTAGCCAAATATAAAGGTCTTGCATCCAAACGAAGCTGATCGCGAAAAGATAGCGCTGCACGACCACGGTGAAACAGACCAACACGATGCCGAGTGCGAGCCATGAGAAGAGATTGCCGATGAATAAGTTCACCGCGCAGATAACTCTGGCAATTGCTGCTAAGAAACGCACCTTGTCCCCTCTCCCGTCAAGTTCGTTTGACCGTCAATCAAAGGGAGGGGGCTAAATGTCAAGATTTAGATGGCGGGTGGCCCTCAACGGGCCGCATTTGTCCCGCCCGCAGTTGCAGGAGGGCAACCGAAGGGCGGGGCCGCTCAGTAGATGTTGGTTTCGGGGGCGCTGCCTTGCCGCACCGAGCCGCGGTACATCCCTTGGGAATTGAACGGCATGGCGATATTGCCCGCGCCGTCCACGGCGATGACCCCGCCCGACCCGTCGTTGGGGGCCAGATCCTGCAGCACCACATGATCGGCGGCGGTGGCAAGGTCTTCGCCCGCGTGGCGCATGCGTGCGGCGATCTCTCCGGCGGCGTTCCAGCGGATAAAGACCTCTCCATGTCCGGTGGCCGAGACCGCGCAGGTCGCGTTATCGGCGAATGTGCCCGCGCCGATCATCGGCGTGTCGCCCACGCGGCCCGGGGCCTTGGCGGTCATGCCCCCTGTTGAGGTGGCGGCAGCTATATTTCCTCCAACATCGCGCGCCACGGCCCCCACGGTGCCATGCCGCCGCGCCGGATCGTCCGAGACTTCGCCGCGCGCCCGCATCGCAAGCGTCTCTTGCAGCGCGTCCCAGCGGGACTGGGTGAAAAAGTAGTCGCGGTCGCCGAATTCAAGCCCCGCTTGCCGCGCGATCTCGAGTGCGTTGGGGCCAATGAGCGTGACATGCTCGGTCCGCTCCATCACTGCGCGGGCCAGTTTCACCGGGTTCTTCGGGCCAAAGACACCGGCGACCGATCCCGCCCTGCGGTCGCGCCCGTCCATCACGGCGGCGTCCATCTCCTGCGCGCCTTCCGAGGTATAGACCGCGCCGCGCCCTGCGTTGAACAGGGGCTCATCCTCCAGCGCGCAGACCGCCGCTTCGACCGCGTCCATCGCGCTGCCCCCTTCGCGCAGGATGGCTTCGCCCGCCTCCAGCGCGCGGGCGAGGGCGTCGTGATAGGCGGCCTCCTGCTCGGGGGTGATGTTTTCCTTCAGGAGGGTTCCGGCACCGCCGTGGATGGCAAGGGAATAGGTCATGTCGGTCCTTTCGATCCGGGGGGGCGTCTAGCCCGCTACCCGGTGAAGCATTTGGCGGCCCGGGGTCAGCCCCTGCACCTTTTCCACGATCGACCGCGCGTCGATCCCGAAGTGGCGATAAAGGTCGGCAATGGTGCCGGTCTGGCCGAAGTGCTCAACCCCAAGCGGCACCGTCTGGTGCCCAACGACCGAGCCCAGCCACGAAAGCGTCGCCGGATGCCCGTCGATCACCGTGACCAGTTTGCAGTTGCGCGGGAGCTGCCCCAGCAGCGTCTCGATATGGCTTTGCGCCGCGTGGTAGCCGCGCGCGCGGGCGCGTTGCGCGGCGGTCCAGCCCGCGTTCAGACGGTCGGCAGAGGTCACCGCCAGTACGCCGACATCGCGGCGGCCTTCGGCGATGTTGCCCGCCGCTTTGATCGCTTCGGGCGCCACCGCACCTTGATAGGCAATCACCACGTCGCAGTTCGGCCCCGGCTTGCGCAGCCAATAGGCCCCGTCGATGGCGCCTTGGCGGAAGTCCTCGTCGACCCGCTTGCCGGGCTGTTCGATGGGATTGGTGGTGAGCCGGAGATAGACCGAGCCGCCGGTCTCATCGCGCAGCCACGTGCGCTCGTCCGGGTCGCCTTCGCCATCCTTTTGCAGATAATCGAAAGCCCACTGCATGATGACGGCCAACTCATCGGCAAAGGCGGGCTCGAAGCTCGCCAACCCGTCTTGGCTCATCCCAATCAGCGGCGTGCCGATGGATTGATGCGCGCCGCCCTCGGGGGCGAGCGTCACGCCCGATGGCGTGCCGACAATCATAAAGCGCGCATCTTGATAGCAGGCATAGTTCAGCGCATCCAAGCCGCGGGCGACAAAGGGGTCGTAGACCGTGCCGATGGGAATGACCCGTTTTCCAAAGAGCGAATGCGACAGACCCGCCGCACCCAAGAGCAGAAAGAGATTCATCTCGGCGATGCCAAGCTCGATATGCTGGCCCTCGGGGGTGAACTCCCATTTCGCGGTGGAGGGGATCTTCTCGTTGATGAAGGTGTCGGCCTGTTCGCTGCGCGCAAACAGCTTGCGCCGGTTCACCCACGGGCCGAGGTTCGTGGTGCCGGTCACATCGGGGGACATGGTGACGATACGCGCGGCCAGATCGCTGTCGCCTTTCGACAGATCGTCGAGGATCTTGCCAAAGGCCATCTGCGTGGAAATCTCGCGGTCGCTGGAAAGTTCGATCTGCGGCACCGGCAGGGCTGCGTCACCGTAGCGGCGGCGGCCCTTGGCAAAAAACGGCACGCGGTCGAGCGCGGTTTGCAGGGCATCGGGGTCGTCGACGGTGGCGAATTTCTCCCATTCCGCGCCCTCATTCACGCCCATGTGTTTCTGCCAATCGGCCATCTGACTTTTGGTCATCAGCCCGCCGTGGTTGTCCTTGTGCCCCGCGATCGGCGTGCCCCAGCCCTTGATCGTGTAGGCCAGAAAACAGACCGGGCGGTCGTGGTCGATGGCGGCAAAGGTCTCGGCCATGGTCTGCACGCAGTTGCCGCCGAGGTTCTCCATCAGATCGGCCAGTTCGTCATCACTGCGCGCGTCGATTAGTGCTGTGACATCGCCCTGATCGCCAAGCGCCTCCATCAGCCGCTCGCGCCAGACCGCGCCGCCCTGATAGGTCAGCGCCGAGTAAAGTTGGTTGGGGCAATTGTCGATCCAGTCGCGCAGCTTGTCGCCGCCCGGCTCGTCGAAAGCCGCACGTTGCAGGGCGCCGTATTTCACCTTGACCACATCCCAGCCGAAGGCGTCGAAAATCTGCTCGATCCGTTTGAACAGCCCCTCGCGCACCACCCCGTCGAGCGATTGGCGGTTGTAGTCGATGATCCACCATGTGTTGCGCAGATCGTTCTTCCAGCCCTCCTGCAGGGCCTCATAAATATTGCCCTCGTCGAGTTCCGCATCGCCCACCAGCGCCACCATGCGGCCCAGATCGACATCCGCGCCCCAAGCCTTCGCGGTGATGTAATCCTGCACCAATGAGGCGAAGGAAGTCACCGCCACGCCAAGGCCGACCGAGCCGGTGGAGAAGTCCACATCGTCGATGTCCTTGGTCCGGCTGGGGTAGCTCTGCACGCCCTGAAATCCGCGGAAGTTTTCCATCTTCTCGCGGGTCTGATTGCCCATCAGATATTGCATCGCGTGGAAGATCGGCGAAGCATGGGGTTTGACCGCAACCCGGTCCTCAGGCCGCAGGGCGCTGAAATAAAGCGCCGTCATGATCGACACCATGGAGGCCGAAGACGCCTGATGCCCGCCCACTTTGATCCCGTCCACCTTGGGCCGGATGTGGTTGGCGTTGTGGATCATCCAATGCGACAGCCACAGCAGACGTTGTTCGATGGTTTTGAGCTGGGCAGGGGCGAGAGCGGTCATGGCAGGTCTTTCATCTTGAGGATCCCTCGGGCGGTGCCCTCCTCGACACCGCCCGCGACTGGTCCGGTCTTTGCCGGATCAGGCCGCTTGCATGTTATGCGCGCCAAGCGCGGCGTAAAGGTCATCAATGATGTCTTCCGCAGATTCCAGCCCAACCGAGAGCCGCACCAGCCCTTCGGCGATGCCATGCTCGGCGCGTTCCTCGGGGGAATAGGTGGAATGGGTCATGCTCGCCGGATGCTGGATCAGGCTTTCCGCATCGCCAAGGCTCACCGCGCGCTGAATGAGGTGTAGACGGTTCATAAAGGCGATGCCGCCCGGTTTGCCGCCCTTGACCTCAAAGGGGATCATGCCGCCGAAATTGCCCATCTGCCGCCGCGCCAGTTCGGCCTGCGGAAAGCTCTCCAGCCCCGGATAGGCGACATGCAGCACCGCCGGATGCGCTTCGAGCGCCTCGGCCACCTTGGCCGCGGTGGCGCAGTGCCGTTCCATCCGCAGTTCCAGCGTTTTAATCCCGCGCAAGAGCAGCATGGCGGTCAGGGGCGACATCACGGCACCGGTCATGTCTTTGAGCCCGACAAGCCGCACCTGCGTCATGTCCTCGGCACTGCCAACGACAAGACCCGCGACCACATCACCGTGGCCCGAGAGGAATTTCGTCGCCGAATGCAGCACGATATCCGCGCCATGTTCGATGGGGCGGGTGATCACCGGCGTGGCATAGGTGTTGTCGACCACCACCTTGGCCCCGGCGCGATGCGCGATGGCCGAGATCGCGGCGATGTCCACCAGACGGTTGTTCGGGTTCGCGGGCGTCTCGAAATAGACGATCTTGGTCTGGGCGCTGATTACCTCGGAGAGGTTTTCAGGCTCGGTCATATCGACCAGCGTCACCTTGACGCCAAAGCGCGGCAGACCGTGGGTCATGAAGGCGAAGGTGCAGCCGTAAAGCGTCTTGTCGATGATGATCTCATCGCCCGCCTGCAGGAATGTCCAGAGCGTGGAGGTGATCGCCCCCATGCCCGAGGCGGTGGCGAGGCCCGCTTCGGCCCCCTCAAGATTGGCGATGCGCTTTTCCAGATGGTCCAGCGTCGGATTGGAAATGCGGGTATAGAAATGCCCCGCGCGTTCGCCCGCGAACATGTCGCCACCGGCCTCGGCGGTCTCGAAGGTGAAGGTCGAGCTCATGTAGATCGGCGGGTTCAGCGCGCCCTGTTCGCTTTGCGCGTCATACCCGTGGTGGATGGCGCGGGTGGAAAAGGATTTCTGGTTCTCGGTCATGTCAGGCCCCTGTCTGAATTTTAGGGCATGATCCGATGGCGCAAGAGGCGTTTGGTTGCTAATATATGCGCAGATTGCAGAGGATTTGGCATATCATGCCCCAAACACCCCGATTGGACGCGACTGACCGCCGCATCATCCGCGCGCTACAGCGCAATGGCCGGATGACGAACCTTGATCTGGCCGAGGAAGTTGGCCTGTCGCCTTCCCCCTGTCTCCGCCGCCTGCGCGCGCTTGAGAAAAACGGCGCGATCCGTGGCTATAGTGTGGAGGTCGACGCCAAGGCCTACGGCCTGCCGGTTACGGTCATGGTGCGGGTGACGCTCGATGGCCATGACGAGGGCACGGTGAAACGTTTTGAAAATAAGATTCGCGCGATCCCGGAGGTGCTGGAGTGTTTCGTGATGAGCGGATTGTCAGACTACCTGCTGCGCGTGGTGGTGGGTGATCTGGAAGACTACGAGCGTTTCGTGCGCGCCCGGCTGCACCCCATCGGCGGCATCGGGTCAATCGACACCAGTTTTGTCTACGGGGTGGTCAAACGCTCTCAGGTCTATCCTGATATCGGGGGCTGAGCGGGCGCGATTGAGGACGCCGAAACCATTTAACCGGTTTACAATTCCGCCCCCCTTGGGAAAGGTTCGCCCCAAGCCCCGAGGAGTCCCCATGACATTCGCCGCCACCCCCGCCCTGCAAGCCGTCGTCGATCACGCGCTGGCGCATGAGACTGACTGGCCCCGCTCGATGTATCACCCCGATGGGGCCTATGTTGGCAACCGCGAGTGGAACGAAAGCGGCCCTTGGACCGAGATCGTGGGCCCGGTAAAGCCGCGCGGCGGCCCGGCAGGGGTGATCCTGCACCGGGGGCAGCGGGTCGCCGATTGGGGCGATACGACGCGGACCGACATGACCTTTTCCATCGCCAAGAGCTACCTGTCGGTGCTGGCGGGGCTGGCGGTGAAGGATGGGCTGATCACCGACCTCGACGCGCCCGTGGGCGACAGCGTGCCGGGGCCGCATTTTGCGGGCGACCACAACGGGCGCATCACTTGGCGGCATATGTTGCAGATGAACAGCGAATGGCGCGGCGAGATTTTCGGCAAGGACGATCAGGTCGACCATTACCGCCAGATCGGGCCGGGGGCAGACAACAGCCGCAAGGGACAATTGCGCAAAGTCGGCCCACCGGGAAGCCATTACGAATACAATGACGTGCGGGTAAATGCGCTGGCCTATGCGCTGTTGATGCGCTTTGGCCGCCCGCTGCCAGAGGTGCTGCGCGAGCGGATCATGGACCCGATTGGCGCCTCAGACGACTGGCGGTGGGAGGGCTATTCAACGTCGTGGATCGAGATGGCGGGCAGGCGCGTTCAATCGGTCACCGGCGGTGGCCATTGGGGCGGCGGGCTGTTCATCGGCGCCGACGATCACGCGCGCTTCGGCCAGTTCATCTGCCAAAACGGCCAGTGGAACGGCGCGCAGATCTTGCCCGAAGGTTGGATGCAGCAAGCGCTGACGCCCACGCCGACACTGGATAAATACGGCTTCCTGTGGTGGCTGAACCGCGGGGCGGAGGCTGACCCCAAGCTGCCCGAAACCGCCTTTAGCGCGCAGGGCGCGGGTGGGCACACGATCTGGATCGCGCCGAAGCATGACATCGTGGCGGTGATGCGCTGGCTCGCCCCAACCGCCACGCCCCACTTTCTGCGCCAGCTTTTTGCCGCGCTGGCAGACCACTGAGATACGAAAGGAAAACCCCATGAAGATCGCGACCTTCGGCGTCGAAATGTGGATGAACGAGTTCGAAAACCACTGCCGCTACAACCTCGCCGAGACCTGCGTCGATTCGATCACATTGGGAGAGTTGATCGACATGGCGGGCGTCGACAATTCGGTGCTGGGCGAATTGCGCGGGATGCGCATGGGCTACGGCGCGATCGAAGGCTCGGACCGTCTGCGCGACGCAGTGGCGGGGCTTTATGAGACTCAAAGCCGCGAGAACATCCTGACCACCCATGGCACCATCGGGGCCAATGCCTTGGTACATCAGACTCTGATCTCGCGCGGCGACCATGTCATCGCCATCGTGCCGACCTACCAGCAGCACTATTCCATCCCCGAGAGCATCGGCGCAGAGGTCGAACTGCTGCACCTGCGCCCCGAGAACGGGTTTCTGCCCGATCTGAACGAATTGCGCGCCATGATGCGCCCTGACACGCGGATGATCGCCACCAACAATCCCAACAACCCGACCGGCGCGCTGATGGACCGCGCGATGCTGGCAGAGATCGCCGAGATCGCGCGCGGCAGCGAGGCTTGGGTGCTCTGCGATGAGGTCTATCGCGGCACCGATCAGACGGGTGATGGCTATACCGCCTCGATCTGCGATCTCTCCGACCGCGGCATCAGCACGGCGGGCATGTCCAAGGCCTATTCGCTGGCCGGGCTGCGCGTGGGCTGGGTGGCGGGGCCGCAGGCGCTGCTTGAGAAGATCATGATCCACCGTGACTACAATACGATTTCCGTCGGGGGGATCGACGAGTATTTCTCGGCTCTCGCGCTTGAGAGCCGTGCGCAGATCCTTGACCGCGCACATCGGATCACCCGGGGGAACCTCGAAATTTTGGCAGATTGGGTTGAGGCGGAGCCGCTGATCTCATGGGTGAAACCCCAGTCGGGCACAACGGCGCTGGTGAAATACGACCTACCGCTGCGCAGCCGCGAGTTCTGCACCCAGTTGCTGGAGGAAGAGGGCGTGCTTTTCACCCCCGGCAGCGCCATGGATATGGAGGGTTGGCTGCGCATCGGTTTCGCCAATTCGACCGCCGACTTGCAGGCCGGGCTGGCACTTGTCTCGACCTTCCTCGCGCGGCAGAGCGCGGCCCAGACCACCACGCAGCCTTAACCGATGACCGCCCTCCGCCGTGGTCATCGGTTCTGACGGACCCATATGCCGCTGCGGCGCATCTCAGCCAACCTGATGGAGCCTATCATGCCGCCAGTCTCTGATCTGATCGCCCAATCCGCCGCGCGTTCCTGCGTGGTTCACCGCAAGATCGCAGGCGCGATTTCACGCACCCCGGTGATCGCCTCGCGCCTGCCGATGGCAGAGGGCACGCGGCTTTTCTACAAAACCGAGAACTTTCAACACACCGGGTCGTTCAAGCTGCGCGGGGCAAGTGCCAAACTGACCACGGTGCCGCTGGACCGACCGGTCATCACCGCATCCTCCGGCAACCACGGCATCGCCTGTTCACGTGCCGCCCAGACCACGGGGCATGATTTGATCGTCGTGCTGCCCGAGACGGTCGTCGCCAAGAAACGCAAAACCATCGAAGGTTTTGGCACCAAGGTCGTGATCCATGGGTCGGATGCGTCGTTTTCGGAACGGCATGCGCAGGCCTTGGCCGAGGCCGAAGGCTACACCTATATCTCACCCTACAACGACGCCGAGGTGATCGCGGGCCAAGGCACCGCCGCGCTGGAACTGCTTGACCAGATCGAAGGGATCGACACTGTCTTTATCTCGATGGGCGGGGGCGGGTTGATCTCGGGCATGGGGTCGGTGATCAAAGAGTTCTCGCCGCAAACCCGTGTGATCGGCGTGAGTGCTGCCAACAGCTGCGCTCTGGCGGCGTCGATCAAGGCGGGCAAGATCGTCGAGACGGACCATCTTGACACGCTGGCCGATGGCGTGGCGGGCGGGGTCGATGAGGGGTCGCTCACCCTGCCGATGGCAAGCGCGGTGATCGACGAGATCGTATATTGCAACGAAGAACAAATCGCCGCCGCGCTAAAGGTGCTGGCATGGGAAGAGAATATGTTGGTCGAAGGGGCCGCCGCCTTGGCGCTGGCGGCCTATCTGGCGGAACCGCAGAAATACGCAGGCCAAACCTCTGCCGTCTTGCTTTGCGGGGGCAACTACGAGGTCGATCAGTTGCGCGGCATCATCTGAATTCAATCCGACCCGCTATAGCGTCAGCGGGCCGGGGCCGTCTATGCCTCAGGGCATGTCGAACCGCAGATCAACCCAACGGCCCACGGGGATGTCACAGGGCGCACCCCCGGCCCAGCCTTCCTGCCAGATCACCTCGCGGGTGCGCACATCAAGCGCCGCCATCCCCGCGTCATAGCTGCAATGCACATAGACCAACCGGTTGCCATTCGCATCCTGCGGCACTTCGATCTGCCACCCTTTGGACGCAAGCGGCGGGACATCCCTCAATCTATAGTGGCCCAGCCCAATTCGTTCGAACCGCGCCGCCAGGGGCACCGCGGGCTCTTCGCTGCTGTCGTGGAACAGCCGGACAATCGGGCTCGCTTCTTTGATGAAGCCATTGGCATCTACAGTCGTGTTCGCCCCGGACCACAGGGCTTGCCAAGCGCCCCATGCCCCGGTTGCCCGCACGCGAAAGGCCAGACCCGGCGTGTCGATCCCCACTGCGATCTGCCACAAGTTCGCGCTCGGCCCGCCTAAGGTGCTGTTGCCGCAAAGCAGGCCAAAGACCCCATCCAGCGCCGGAAAGGGATTGGCCCCGGCGGGTGCCTGTGCATGGGCGCCGCCATAGGCTGAGAAACTGCCCGAAAGCGCATGCGCGTCAAGATGCGCCACAAGCGGCCCCGCATCCGCACCGATACCGAAATCCCCCACGCGCAGCAGCCGTCCCACCGTCGCGTCACCCACGCTCTGCGTCAGCGCCGCGCCCGAGGCCATGCCGCTGGCGGCGTCAAAGGCCAGCGCGGTGGTCCAACTGCTGCCATCGGCGCTGACCTTGATGGCGAAATCATCCTGCCCCGCCGTGCCCATCTCGGCCCGTCCGGAGAAATCGGTCTGGAACAGCAGGCTCGCGGTATCGGCGGCGCTGGCTTTGTTGAGCTTCACCTGATGCCCCGCGCCTTCGTGGGTGAACAGGCTCGCCGGGGAAGAAACCGCCAAGCGATTGCCGCTGTCGTGAGCCGTGTTGATCCCCACTCCAGACAGGTGCGCCAGATCGGGGGGCGACACCTCGGCCCATGCGCCCGCCACCCATCGGCGCAGGATCCCGGTGGATTTATCCAAGGCAAGCCAGCCGTCCTGTGGCGCGCTGAACTGCCAGGTCTCTCCAATCCAGACGGCCAGTTCGCCGACATGACCCGCCCAAGCCGCCGTGGGGGCGGTGCCGAGGGCATGAACCTCCCCCGCCTGCGGCAGGGCGGGCGGCGTGTTGGCGTCGAAACCTTCGACCGCAAGCTGCACCAGAAGGTCCAGCCGTTGCAGCGCTTCGTTGTGGGTCACATGTTTCTGCGCCTGTGCCGGCATCAGATAGGGAAGGGACAGGCGCTCTGAGGTGTCGGGCATCGGGGCTCTCCGGGTTATGGGTCGCCTGAGACTGTGTGAAAGAAGTCTTTCCAGCCTGACAACCCACCGCTCGGGCGGGGCGCAACGGCGCGGGGGGGCTGCCCCGCCGCGCCCCGCGCGCAAATTGCTGAACCGGGCCGCTTTCACATTCGCCAATCCGCCCTAACTCCCTGTCAGGCGGCACCTTTTCAATCCGAAAGCCGCAGTCTAACATCTCGCCACCGGCACGCAGGAAAGGCCCACGCTTATGTCTATGACCAAGATCGCCGTTGTTGGCATCGGCTATGTCGGGCTGTCGAACGCGGTGCTTCTGGCGCAGCACAATGACGTGACGGCGGTGGATCTGAACGCGGACAGGGTGGCGCAGGTGAATGCGCGCCACGCGCCGATCGTGGACCCCGAGATCGAGCAATACCTCGCCCAAAAACCGCTTACCCTCAAGGCCAGCACCGAGCCGGAGGCGGCATACCGCGAGGCCGATTATGTGCTGATCGCCACGCCGACGAACTATGACCCGCGCACCAATGTTTTCGACACCTCCAGTGTCGAGGCCGTGGTGCGGGATGTTCTGGCGGTTACGAAAACGGCCACCATCGTTATTAAATCCACGGTGCCGGTGGGCTATACCGCAGATCTGTCTGCCGCGTTGGACACCGATCAAGTGATCTTCAGCCCGGAATTCCTGCGCGAAGGCCGCGCGCTTTATGACAATCTGCACCCCTCGCGGATCGTCGTCGGCGAAGACAGCCCCCGTGCGCGGCGCTTTGCGCAACTGCTGGCCGAGGGGGCAATCGACGATGATATTCCCATGCTCCTTACCGGTGCCTCCGAGGCGGAAGCGGTCAAACTCTTCGCCAATACTTTCCTCGCCATGCGGGTGGCGTATTTCAATGAATTGGACAGCTATGCGCTGACCAATGGGTTAGACACGCGCCAGATTATCGACGGTGTCTGCCTCGACCCGCGCGTGGGCGGGCATTACAACAACCCATCTTTCGGGTATGGCGGCTATTGTTTGCCCAAGGATTCCAAGCAGTTGCTGGCGAACTATTCGGATGTGCCGCAGAACTTGATCAACGCCGTGGTCGAGGCGAACCGCACCCGCAAGGATTTTGTGTCAGAGCAGATCATGGCACTTGGCCCGCAGCGGGTGGGCATCTACCGGCTGGTGATGAAGACGGGATCAGACAACTTCCGCCAAAGCTCGGTCCAAGGGATCATGAAACGGCTCAAGGCCAAGGGCATCGAAGTGATCGTCTATGAACCTGTGTTGCAGGAGGACCGGTTCTTCGGTTCGGAGGTCACCCGCGATCTGGAAGCCTTCAAGGCGCGCGCGGATGTGATCGTGGCAAACCGCAATCACCCCGATCTGGCGGATGTCCCGGACAAGGTCTTTACCCGCGACCTTTTTGGCGCGGATTAACGGACGGGCGGCACTCCTCAACGCGCTTTGGAATGGTGGGCCGCAGCGGGACGAGGATAGCAGCCGTTGCCCGCCTTCCGCGACCGGAAGGCGGGTCTCACCACCGCCTAATACGCGGTTGCCGTGGCCATAGGCGCAAGGTCCAAGCCGCCCACCTGCGCCAGATGCTCCAGCAGGGCGTCGACCCCTTTGCCGGACTTCAATGCGCAAAAGACCGTCGGCAGGTCTGGGCGCATCCGCGCGCTGTCACGCTGCATGACCTCAAGCGAGGCCCCGACATGGGGCGCGAGATCGGTCTTGTTGATCACCAGAATGTCGGACTTGGTAATCGCCGGACCGCCTTTGCGGGGGATTTCCTCACCCGCTGCCACGTCGATCACATAAAGCGTCACATCCGCCAATTCAGGGCTGAAGGTGGCCGACAGATTGTCGCCGCCGCTTTCGATCAAGACCACGTCCACCTCAGGATGGCGCGCGACCATCTCTGCCACGGCGGCAAGGTTGATCGAGGCATCTTCGCGGATTGCCGTATGCGGGCAGCCGCCGGTCTCGACCCCGATGATCCGGTCTTGGGGCAACACCTGCATCCGCATCAGCGCTTCGGCATCCTCTTGGGTGTAGATGTCATTGGTGATCACGCCGATTGACAGCCGGTCACGCAGGGCGCGGCAAAGCGCTGCCGTCAGGGTGGTTTTGCCCGCGCCCACGGGGCCGCCGATGCCGACCCGCAAAGGGCCATTGTTGCGTTTCATGTGCGGAAAATCCTCGAATACTGGGTTTCGTGTTTCATGGCGGCAATGTCACCTAGAAAGGCGGTGGAGGAGAGATCGTCGAGCGTGCCTGCCGCCGCTGCCTCGGCAACTTCGAGACAGACCGGCGCGAGCGCGCGGATGACGATCTGCCCCTCGGTCTGCCCCAAGGGGATAAGGCGCATGCCTGCGGTGGCAAGATTGGCGGCAAAGGCGTGCAGGAACATCTCTAGCGTTTGGCGCAGGGGCAGCCCTTGCAGACGCGCCGCGCGTCCTACGGCAACCGGATAGCAAAGCGGCGGCAGGTCGACCTGCCAGATCGCGGCACTTGCGCGGGCAAAGGCTTCGCCTTGCAGCACGGTCTCTTTCAACCGTTCGGCAGAGGCGGCAAAGGCGCGGGCCTGCGCGTCGATCTCTGCCGGGTCATCCGCGCGATAGGCCGCCGCGAGGAAAAGCGCATCGGCCTGACCCGCGCCGTGCCGCAGCACGCTGGACAGCCAGTCGGCCAAAGCATCTTGATCCGCCACCGCCCCGTCCAGCACCGCCCATTCCAGCCCGTGGCTATAGGCAAATGCCCCCACCGGATAGGAGGGGGAAAGCATCTGCACCAGGGTCAAAAGCGCATCGGCCTGCAGGGTTTCAGCCATGCGCGTGGTTGTGGTGCTGGGCGGGGTCGTGATCATGCGCGTGGTCGTGATCATGAACGGCGTGGTGAACATGGCCGTGGTCGTGCCCATGGGTGCGCCCATGGCCATAGGCGCCGCCTTCGGGGCGAAAGGGCGCGGTGATCTCTCGCGTGGCGGCACCGATCTGGCCAAGCATCTTGGCGATCACATGGTCGCGCTGGATCACAAGCCGGTCGGCATCGATCTGGCAGGGGGTATGGCGGTTGCCGATGTGCCACGCGATGCGCGGCAGGTCGGGGCCGGTCACTTCCAGCAGGGCTTCGTCGGCGGCCACCACCTCAACCACGCGCCCGTCGGCCAGAACAAAAGCGTCGCCGTGGTCAAGCGAGGTGGTCTGCGCCAGATCGACCAGAAACGGCAGCCCGCCCGCCGTGGTCAGCACCTTGCGGCGCAGAAAACGCCCGTCATAGGTCAGTTCTACCCGGTCACTGGCATCGGACCACGCTTCGGCGCGGCGCATGTCTTGGCAAAGGATGGGGGTCATTTGGCTCTCTTCAAAACAGGAAATAGCGCTGCGCCATGGGCAGCACAGAGGCAGGTTCACAGGTCAGCAACTCACCGTCGGCGCGGACTTCATAGGTTTCGGGGTTCACCTCGACCTTGGGCAGCGCATCGTTCAGCTTTAGATCGCGCTTGCCGATCTCGCGGGTGTTGCGCACGGCGAGGGTTTGTTTGGCAAGGCCAAGCTTGCCGCCCACGCCCGCCGCCTCTGCCGCTTCGCTGACAAAGACCACGGCAGAGTTTTCCACCGCGCGGCCATAGGCCCCGAACATGGGCCGCGAATAGACCGGCTGCGGGGTCGGGATAGAGGCGTTTGGGTCGCCCATTTGCGCGCAGACGATGCTGCCCCCCAAAAGCACCATCTCGGGCTTCACTCCGAAAAAGGCGGGGTTCCACAGCACCAGATCGGCGCGCTTACCCTCTTCGATGCTGCCGATATGGGTCGAGATGCCATGCGCGATGGCGGGGTTAATGGTGTATTTCGCAATGTAGCGGCGGACGCGGAAGTTGTCGTTCTCGCCCGTCTCCTCGGCCAGCCGCCCGCGCTGCTTTTTCATCTTGTCGGCGGTCTGCCATGTGCGGATCAAGACTTCTCCGACCCGGCCCATGGCCTGACTGTCGCTGGCGATGATGGAAAAGGCCCCCATGTCATGCAGGATATCTTCGGCGGCGATGGTCTCTCTCCGGATGCGGCTTTCGGCAAAGGCCACGTCCTCGGGGATGGATTTATCAAGGTGGTGACAGACCATGAGCATATCCAGATGCTCTTCCAACGTGTTGACCGTGAAGGGCCGCGTGGGGTTGGTCGAGGAGGGCAGCACATGCTCTTCGCCGCAGATCCTGATGATATCCGGCGCATGGCCGCCGCCTGCACCTTCGGTGTGGAAAGCGTGGATCGTGCGGCCTTTCATGGCCTTTACGGTATGTTCGACAAAGCCGCTTTCGTTCAGCGTGTCGGTGTGGATCATCACCTGCACATCCATCGCGTCGGCGACGTTCAGGCAGCAGTCGATGGCAGCCGGGGTGGTGCCCCAATCCTCATGCAGTTTCAGCGCACAAGCGCCCGCGTTGATCTGTTCCTCAAGGGCGGCGGGCTGGCTGGCGTTGCCCTTGCCCGCGAAAGCGAGGTTCATCGGAAAGGCATCTGCCGCCTGCATCATGCGCCCGATATGCCAGCCGCCGGGCGTGCAGGTGGTGGCCAATGTGCCATGCGCGGGGCCGGTGCCGCCGCCGAGCATGGTGGTCAGCCCCGAATGCAGCGCGTCTTCGATCTGTTGCGGGCAGATAAAGTGGATGTGGCTGTCAAACCCGCCTGCGGTCAGGATGCGCCCCTCGCCCGCGATCACCTCGGTCCCCGGCCCGATGATGACATCGACCCCCGGTTGCGTGTCGGGGTTGCCTGCCTTGCCGATCTTGGCGATGCGCCCGTCTTTCAGCCCCACATCGGCTTTGTAGATGCCGGTATGGTCGACGATCAGCACGTTGGTGATGACTGTATCCACGGCCCCGCCTGCGCGGGTTACCTGCGACTGGCCCATGCCGTCGCGGATCACCTTGCCGCCGCCGAATTTGACCTCTTCGCCATAGGCGGGGGCGTTTTGGCCGCTGCGTTCGGTGGTCAGGTCGCGCTCAACTTCGATGATGAGGTCCGTGTCAGCCAGCCGCACCCGGTCGCCCACCGTGGGGCCGAACATGGCTGCATAGTCACCGCGTTTGATCTGTGCAGGCATCAGAGGTCTCCCATCACCGCGCTGTTAAAGCCAAAGATCCGCCGCGCCCCGCGGATCGGGATCAGCGATACCTCACGCCGTTGGCCGGGCTCGAACCGCACAGCGGTCCCCGCTGCGATATCAAGCCGGTGCCCCCGTGCCGCCGCGCGGTCAAACTCAAGCGCGGGGTTGCTCTCGGCGAAATGGTAGTGGCTGCCCACCTGCACCGGGCGGTCACCGGTATTGGCCACCATGAGCGTGATCGCCTCGCTGTCGGCATTCAGGGTCAGCAGGCCCGCCGCCGGAAAGATCTCTCCGGGGATCATGCTTTGGCTGTTTTCAGGTGGCGCATGGCAAGGATCAGGCCCGACAGCACAAAGGCCAGCCCGGCGACAATATAGACCGCCAGCGATCCGTCACTCTCTGCGCCATGGCCATGGGGGAGAGGCGCTGTATGAGCAAAGGCCGCCATGGCAAGCGACATGAGCGGCAGGGCAAGAAGGGGGGCAAAACGCGGCATGAAATGTCCTTATCTGATGGGGTTGTGCACGGTGACCAATTTGGTCCCGTCGGGGAAAGTTGCTTCGACCTGCACCTCGGGGATCATCTCAGACACCCCCTCCATACAGTCGTCGCGGGTGATGACATGGGCACCGGCCTGCATCATATCGGCCACGCTGCGCCCGTCCCGCGCGCCTTCGACCACGGTGTCGGTGATCAGCGCGATGGCTTCGGGATGGTTCAGCTTGACCCCCCGCGCAAGGCGCTTGCGGGCGACTTCGGCGGCCATGGAGATCAGCAATTTGTCTTTTTCTCGCGGGGTCAGTTGCACGTCAGGTCATCCATGATCGGGGGAGGGTGTCACCGCTCAGTTCGCCCAAGATCGGGACGAGCGATTGGCGAAGGTCGAAACTGTCTGCCGCGAGGATCCGCGCGACCAGCAGGTCAGGGCCGATCAGACTGGCCCCGGCGTTGGCGGGCAATTGGCTGCGGAGCCGGGCAAGCCGCGCTTCGGCATCGGGCGCGACATAGATAATCGTGGCGAGGGCGCCCGCGCCCGCCGCGATATGAGGGGCCGCCAGATGGGCGGTGACATCGCCGCTAAGCGTCATCGCGTCGTGAAACAGCGGGCGGCCCGCGCGGCTGACCTCGATCCGGTCGCGGAAATGGGCCTGTCGAAGGGTTTCACCCATGGCGGCGCGGCCAAAGACCAGCGGCTCAACCAGCAGGAGGGAGGCATCTTGCGCCAGATCGACCGACAGCCGCCGCCGCAGCGCGCATCCGTCATAAAGGATCGTCTCTTGCGGCAGCCAATGCAGCGTCGCGCCGGAGTCTACGGCGAGGGTGTTGCGCAGGTTTGCCACTTGTCCCGGTTGCGCGCGATAGGCGCGTTCGGCGGCCTGCGTGGTGAGGCTGAGCGCGGCCTTTGCCTCTGCCCGGGCGGTCAGGGCAAAACTATCGCCGCCCGTGATGCCACCTGCGGAATTGATAACGATCGCTTGCAGCATCGCGGGGTCGGGGCGCGGAAAGAGCAGCTTCATCGCGCCCGATTGCCGCAAATCCCCCAGCGTCGAGCCACCCCGCGCGGCCTTGGCCGAGACCATCGCCGCACCGATCGCGCGCGGCTGCACGGGGGTCGCTTGGGGGTTGTTTATGCTGGTGTCGACGAGAATGAGAATGGCTCCGCCCGGAAATGTATGATGATTTTTTAATCACCATAGAGACGGGGGAGAGTCATCGCCGAGGCGGTGCAGGGCCGCCAGTGCGCTGCGTTTGCCCAAATAAAGGGCGGAAATTCGCGGATGTGTCGTAATCTTGGGCGGTGCAAGAATGGCGCGGCGGCCCCGCGTTGAGGGCCGCCGCTGTCGTCAAATCCCGATCAAGGGCGCAGCATGACCTTGCCGCCACGGCCCGTGGTCAGTGCGGCCTTCATCGCCTCGGTCACCTCGGCCAGCGGGTAGATGCCGCCCGTGTCGAGGGGAAGCTGCCCCTTCGCGGCGAGTTGCACCAGTTCACCAATCAGACGGCCCCGCGTCTCAGCCGCCATGTCACCACTGACGCGCGAGCCCCAGAAGCCTTTGACGGTGATGTGCTTCATGATCAATTCGCCCGAGGACATGGAAAGCGGCTGGCCCGTCGCCGTGCCGAAGACGATCAATTCGCCATCCTTGCCCAGAAGCTCGACAAGTTGGCCGCCCAATTCGCCGCCGACGGAATCGATGGCCGAAACCGCGCCCGCGTTGCCGATCAACTCGCGCGCTTTGCTTTGCCAATCCGCATCTTCGGTGGACAGGACATGCTCCGCGCCGGTATCGCGCATTTCTTCGGCGGCACCTTCGCGGCGGACGAGGTTCAGCAGCTTGATACCGCGTGCCTTGGCCAGACCAACCATGATCTTGCCCACCGCGCCGTTGGCGGCGGTTTGGATCAACCACTCGCCTTCGCCGACCTTCAGGGTCTCCAGCAGGGACAGGGCGCTGAAGGGCATGGCGATCAACTGCGCTCCGGCCTCGTCCGAGATCGCCTCGGGCAGGGGCAGCAGACCAGCGGCGGGGGCGGTGAAATACTCAGCCCATGCGCCGTGGAACCCGGCCGCCGTGACCCGTTTGCCGATCAGCGCTTCGTCAACGCCTTCGCCCACAGCCTCGACGATGCCGAGCGCTTCGGAGCCGCCGATGGCACCGGGCAGTTCGGGCTTGTAGCCATAATTGCCGCGCACGGTCCAAAGGTCGTGGTTGTGAATGGGCGAGAGCACCATGCGCAGCAGCGCTTCGCCAGCGGCGGGCGCGGGCTTGTCGGTTTCGCGGGTGGTCAGAACCTCGGCGGGCTCGCCGAATGTGTCGTGGATGGCAGCGAACATGCTGTTTCCTTTCAGGTTGGGAATTGGCCCCCAGTGGGGGAGAGTTGGGCAGAGGTTTCAGCGCGGGCCATGCGCAGGGCCGCATCGCTGCGTGCCAGTTTGGCCAGCACCGCCGCGCCGAGCCATTTGGCATAGAGCATGCGGGCGGTGGTTTCGGGGTCAGACAACGCACGAACGGTCCCATCCTCTGCGCCTTGGCGCAGCAATTGGGCAATCCGGGCGACCAATGCGTCGACACCCTGGTCCAGCGTCTCGCGCATGGAATCCGACAGGTCAGCCACTTCGGAGCCGAGTTTCACCACCAAACAAGCGCTGGCGATCCCCGGAGCACTGGATTGGCTGAGCCATGCATCCCAAAAACTGTCGAGCTTGTCGCCCGCCGTTCCCGGGGCTGCAATCAGCGCATCGACGCGGTCGAGATAGGCCTCGACGTAGTCGGCCAACATCGCGGTGCCGAAAGCCTCTTTCGACGCGAAGTAATAGTAGAACGAGCCTTTGGGCACGCCGCTTTCGCTCAGGATCCGCGACAGGCCAACGCCAGAGAACCCGTGCCGCAGCACGAGGCTACGTCCGGTGTCCAAGATGCGTTGCCGCGTCTGATCTGATTTCTTTGCCTCTGTCATGAGTGGCATCTATGAAATAATAGACCGGTCGTCTAGTGCACTCGCGCGAATGTGAGGCACGGACCCCGTGATGACTGGAAAGCGGTGAAAAAACCTATCCCTGTGCGATCTTATATATTAGATTCTCTGTAGCGGCCCGACGCGCAACGATAAGGAATGGAATAGTAGAATGAACCAAAAGATTGCTCTGATCACAGGGGCTGGGAGCGGCGTCGGCCTCGCCTGCGCGCAGCGGTTGGCGAAAGACGGTTTCACTCTCGTTCTCACCGGGCGGCAGCAGGATAAGATCGACGCCGCCTGTGCTACGCTTGACGGGCAGGGGCATATCGCCGTGGCTGCGGACGTGGGGGTTGAGGCCGATGTCGACGCGCTTTTCGACAGAGTGGAGGCGACCTTCGGGCGGCTGGACCTGCTGTTCAACAATGCCGGGCGCAATGGTCCGGCGGTCGAGCTGGACGCGCTCCGCGTCGCGGAGTGGAGCGACATCGTCGCGACCAATCTGACCGGGTCATTCCTCTGCGCCCGTGCGGCCTTTGCCCTGATGAAACGGCAGAGCCCAAAGGGTGGGCGAATCATCAACAACGGCTCAATCAGCGCCCATGTGCCGCGCCCGCTCTCGGTGCCCTATACGGCGACGAAACACGCGATCACCGGGCTCACCCGCGCGCTGTCGCTCGATGGGCGCGCGCATGACATCGCTTGCGGGCAGATCGACATCGGCAATGCGGCCAGCGAGATGACGGAGCGGATGAAAGACGGCATCCTGCAACCGAACGGCAGCCGCATGTCCGAGCCACGCATGGATGTGAACGACGTGGCCGAAACGCTGTCATACATGGCGAAGCTGTCGCTCGACTCCAACGCCATGTTTGTCACCGTGATGGCCACCAAAATGCCATTTGTCGGGCGCGGCTAAGCCGTCAAAGCACCTTGCCCGGGTTCATCAATTGGCCCGGGTCGAGGGCGGCTTTGATCTCCTCCATCAACTCCAGCGCGACCGGGTCTTTATAGCGGCGCAGTTCGGCCCGTTTGAACGTGCCGATGCCATGTTCCGCCGAGAATGAGCCGCCCATCTGGTGCACGATATCATGCACGATGCGGTTGAACGTGCTGTATTCTGCAAGGAAATCGGCATCGGCCATATCGACGGGGCGCGACAGGTTGAAATGCAGGTTGCCGTCGCCGAAATGGCCAAAGGGGCAGGGGCGCAGTCCGGGCATATGTTCCATGCATGCTTGAGTCGCCTCGCGGATGAAATCAGCCACGCGCGAGACCGGCACGGATACGTCATGCTTAATCGACGCGCCCTCGGGCTTTTGCGCTTCTGAGAGGTTTTCCCGCAGCGCCCAAAGCGCGTCCTTCTGCGCTTCCGATGCGCCGATCACGGCGTCGATGATTTCTTCCGCCTCAAACGCTGATTCCAACGCCGCCTCCAGCCGGGCATCAAGGTCGGCCTGCGCGCCATTGCCGGTGAGTTCGAGCAGGCAATAGGCCGGATGCGCCTCTGCCATCGGGTCGCTACAGCCGGGCGCGTGGTCGATCACCATTTGCAGGCCAAGCCGGTCGATATACTCAAAAGTCGAGAGCGTGTCCGCCGTTTGCCCACGCATCCGGGCATAGAGCGCCAGCGCCAGGTCGGGGCCGGTGCAGGCCACCAGCGCCGTGGCGCGGGCGGTGGGCTTGGGGAAAAGCTTGATCACCGCTGCCGTGATGATGCCAAGCGTTCCTTCGGCCCCGATAAAGAGGTGTTTAAGGTCGAAACCGGTGTTGTTTTTCCGCAGCCCGCCCAGATCATTCAGCACCCGGCCATCGGGCAGCACCGCTTCAATCCCCAGCACCAGATCGCGGGTATTGCCATAGCGCAGCACCGCCGTGCCGCCCGCGTTGGTCGAAAGGTTGCCGCCGATCTGGCAGGACCCTTCGGAGGCGAGCGACAGCGGGAAGAGCGCATCGACCTCATCCGCCGCCGCTTGGATATTGGCGAGGATACAACCCGCCTCGACCGTCATGGTGGCGTTGGTCGGATCGACCCCCCGAATGCGGTTCAGCCGGTCAGTCGTGAGGATGATCCCGCCGTCCGGCACGCCGCCCCCCGCCAGACCGGTGTTGCCGCCCTGCGGCGTGACCGGCACCTCGGCTGTATGGCACAGGCGCATGCAGGCGGCGACCTCCTCGGTGGAGCCGGGGCGGATCAGCGCCAGCGCGGTGCCGCGCTGCAGCCCGCGATCTTCGATCAGCCGCGCGTCAAAATCCTTGGCGTCGGTCACGACATGGGCGGCACCGATGGCTTGGCGCAGATCGTCGAGCAGGGCGCTATGGTCTTGCCCGTCGGTTTCGGGCGCGCGGCGCGGCGCGGTCAGAGTGGTCATCTGGGTCATCCTTTAGCGCTGGTCGGCGTCGACTTATTTCTGGGCCGCCGCGCGCAGCTTGCTGATCGTGGTGCGGGTCGAGATTTGCTCGGGGTCGGTTACAAGCTCGATCAGGGCCGGGCGGCCGCTTTCGCGGGCGCGGGTGAAGGCGGCGGCGAAATCCTCGGTCTTGGTCACCCGTTCAGCATGAGCGCCCAGCCCCTCGGCCATTTTGACGAAATCTTGGTTCTGCAAAGTAGTGCCCGAGATCCGTTCGGGGTGGTCGCGTTCTTGGTGCATGCGGATGGTGCCGTAGATGCCGTTGTTGAACAGCAGGACGATGGGCCGCCCGCCATATTGCGCGGCGGTGGCAAGTTCACTACCGCTCATCATAAAGCCGCCATCGCCGACGAAGGAGAGCGTCAGGCGCTCCGGCTCGGCAATCGAGGCCGCGACGGCGGCGGGCACGGAATAGCCCATCGCACCACAGGTCGAGCCGACAATCCGGCCCGGACGGCCAAAGCGCAGGAACCGTTGCGCCCAGCCGGTGTGGTTGCCCGCGTCGAGCGTGACCACCACATCATCGGGCAGCTCGTCGCGCAGCTGCGCAAGTGCCACCCCCATGTCGAGATCCCAGTCGCCGCCATTGGGCGCTTCGGTATCGGTGAGGTAATCGGCGTGGAGTTTCTCGCACCATGCGTCCCATGCCTCAGCGCGGCCCAGATCGACACCGTCCAAGGCGGCAGCGACAGAAACGGGTGCTGCAGCGATGCCCAGATCTGGCGAATAGACGCGCCCGATCTCATCCGCGTCGGGGTAGAGATGCACCAGCCGCGTCTCGGGGTTGGGCGATTGCATGGTGGTGTAGGTCTTGGTCGTCATCTCCCCCAAACGCGCGCCGATCACCACGAGCAGATCCGCGTCGCGTTGATGCGCGTAGAGGCTGGGCGCGGTGGAGGTGCCGAAATCGCCTGCATAGACCGGCGAGAGGTTGTTCACGATGTCCTGCCGCCGGAAAGAGGTGGTGACGGGGATCTTGTTGGCCTCGGCAAAGCGCGTGATGGCCGCGGCACTTTCATCCGACCAGCCAGAGCCGCCGAGCAGCAGCAGGGGCCGTTCGGCCTGCGCGATCTCGGTTTTGAGCATGTCGAGATTGTCAGGCGACAGCCCAGCATGGGTCGCCGTATAGGGCCGCGCGTCGGCGACGGAAACCACCTCGGTTAGCATGTCTTCGGGCAGGGAGATCACCACCGGACCGGGGCGGCCCGAGGTCGCCACGCGGAAGGCGCGGGCCATATATTCCGGCACCCGCGCCGGGTCGTCGATCTGGGTGGCCCATTTGGCGATGGGGCCAAACATCGCACGGTAATCGACTTCTTGAAACGCCTCGCGGTCGGTCGTGTCGCGGGCGATCTGCCCCACCAGGAGGATCATCGGCGTGCTGTCTTGTTGCGCGATATGCACGCCGATGGCCGCGTGGCAGGCGCCGGGGCCGCGGGTGACCATGCAGATGCCGGGGGTGCCGGTTAGTTTACCATAGGTCTCAGCCATGTTGGCGGCCCCGGCCTCGTGCCGCGCATTGATCAGGCTGAACTTGTCTTGCACATCATGCAGCGCATCGAGTACCTCAAGATAGCTTTCGCCGGGCACGCAATAGGCGGTGTCGGCACCGTGGATCAGCAGTTGATCCACAAGGACCTGTCCGCCGGTCCGCGCCTTGAGGGAAGTTTTTTGCAGCATGGAGAAGGCTCCGTTTCGTTCGTTCTAAGATTTAAGTATGTGTGGCGGCTTGGCTTTTCGGGCTGGGGTTCCTGGCCTTTTGGAAGGCCAGGATAACGCCCGCGATGACAAACCCCGAGGCGGTGAGCCGCAGATCGGGATAAATCAGCAGCAAGGACGCCCCGAACAGCACCACCGACAGCATGTTGGACAGTCTGCCAAAGTAGTAGCGCTGCAAGGCGGCGGCCAGCAGGATGACGCCAATGGTGGCCTGCAACAGGACCAGCGTGATCTGGGTGACCGAACCCTGCATCAGGATCGCCGGTTCATAGACGAACATGAAGGGCACGATAAAGCCGGTGGCACCGAGTTTCACCGCAGCCCAACTCGCCTCGACGATCTTGGCGTGCGATAGGGTGTTGGCTGCATAGACCGCCATGGCGACGGGGGGTGTGATGGCCGACAGGATGGCGAAGTAGAACACGAAAAGGTGCGCCGCTCCGACCTGTACGCCCAGCTTCACCAGCGCCGGAACCAGCAGGGCGACCTGCACGATATAGGCGGGTGTTGTCGGCATCCCCATACCAAGGATGATGCCCGCGATCATCGACAGGAACAGCGCGATGACCAGCGTGTCTTGGGCCGCTTCGATCACGAAGTTCGAGAAGGTGAGGCCAAGGCCGGTAATGTCGATCACGCCCACCACGATGCCCGCACAGGCACAGGCCGCGGCAATCGCCAGCACGTTGCGCGCGCCGCCCTCAAGCGCTTCGAGGATGTTGTCGATGGTGACGTAATGCCGTGTCGTCTTGCGCAGGGCCGCGACCGGCACGACCGAGATGATACCGCAAAGTGCTGCATAGGGTGCAGAGTAGCCCATCATCAGCACGCCCACGATAATCGCCAACGGCAAGAACAGGTGGCCGCGTTCAAGCAGCACGATTTTCAGCGGCACTTGATCCTCTTTCGGGACCGAGCCGATGCCCTTGCGCTTGGCCTCAAAATGGACCGCCGCGAAGAGCGCGACATAGAACAGAACCGCGGGGGCCAGCGCATATTTCGCGACCGTCAGGTATCCCACGCCGAGATATTCCGCCATGACAAAGGCCGCAGCCCCCATCACGGGGGGCATGATCTGACCGCCCGTCGACGCCACGGCCTCTACCGCGCCCGCGAAGGCGGGTTTGAACCCCATGCGTTTCATCAGCGGGATAGAGAAGGTGCCGGTCGTCATCACATTGGCCACGGCAGAGCCGGAAACCGAGCCGAAGAGGCCGGAGGTCACGCAGGCCACCTTGGCCGGGCCGCCAACCTGACGCCCGGTAAGCGCCACAGCGAAATCCATAAAGAGTTGGCCCACGCCCATCCGCTCTACCAGAGAGCCGAACAAGATGAACAGCACCATATAGGTCGCCGATACCGCAATCGGGATACCGAAGATGCCTTCGGGCGTCATGAACAACTGCTCAAGGATCACCGAAGGCAGCGTCGAGGTGAAGGCCAGACCGTAGCCGAGAAACAAAAGAGCGGTGATGGGCAGCATCGGCCCAAGCATCCGGCGCGTGCCCTCCAACAAGAGAACAACCAGCGTGATCCCCACCACGATATCCATCGGCATCAGCGGGTCAACGTAGAGAAACCGTTGCGTGATGTAATTAAGGTTGAATGACGGATAAAGTGCAGCGCCCGCAGCCACGATACCGATCACCACGTCATACCAACTTGGCACATCGTTGCGCAGACCTTTGCGGTCGACAGTAAGGAAGATCAGCAAAAGCGCGAGAGCGACGTGCACGCCCCGCATGATATAAGGGTTGGGCGGGCCAACGAAGGCGACGTAGAGATGCCACACAGCCATACCGACCAGGATCAGCCTTGCTATACGGGTAATCAGGGGCATCTTGTCCAGTAAGATCGACAGTTGCATGGGGGTTCTCGCGTCTAGAGTGGAAAGCAGCCGGAAGCGCAGCTGCGCTGAGCGCGCGCGGCGGGGGCCAGTATGAGGTCGGGCCGGGCGGAGCGCGCTGCCCCGACCGACCCGTTTTTCGTCAGGGGTGGATTACATCCCCGAGATGCCACGCTCGGCGTAGAACTCTTTCGCGGCGGGGTGGAACGGCACACCGATGTCGGTGGCCATTTCCTCAACCGTCAGGTCAGCCATGGATTTGCTGATCGCGGCAAAGCTGTCGTTGTTGTCAGCAATCGCGCCGAGCACCGATTTGATGATCTCACCGTCATAGTCGCAGGGCGCGACCATATGGGTGTCGTAGCTGATCGCGTGCACGGTCTCATCGAAACCGGGATAGGCGCCCGCTTTGACTTCGCGACGCTGGAAGGCGGCGTTCTTGTCTTTGAAATAGGCAAAGGTCTCTTCGTCCACGTCGATCAGACGGATTTTGCGCGAGGATGCCAGATCCATGACCGAACCGGTCGGCAGCGACGAGCCAAGGGTGAAGAAATCAGCCTGACCGTCTTTCATCTGCGAAGCAGAGTCGGAATAGGACGTGTTGGCCACGCTATCAAGATCATCGAACGTCATGTCAGCAGTCGACAAAAGCTCGCGCGTCAGGAATTCGCCGGTGTTACCAAGCTGTTGCGTGGTCAGGCGTTTGCCCTTCATGTCGGCGATGGTCTTGATGCCGGAATCCTCAAGCGCGACGATCTGGAAATACTGCGGATAGAGAATGCCAAGGTTGCAGACATTGGTGGTCGCCTTGCGGAAAGGCTCTTTGCCCGACAGGCTGTCCACGGTTGAGATCGAGTTGGCGAATGCGATGCCAAAGCGGCCCGCGTCCACGCCGACCACGTTCGACACGCCCGCGCCTGGCGTGACGGTGATGTCCATATCGGGGTTCTCACGCTCAACAATCGCCTTGATCGCGCCGCCCACGGGATACCACGACCCGCCCTGCTGGCCGGTGGCCATGACAAAGCTCTGCGCATGTGCGGCAACGCCGGCGACGGTGAAAAGGATGGTGGCCGCAGCGGTGCGGCGCAGTGATTTCAACATTGGTGACATAGAAACTCCTCCCGAGTTTTAACTGTGTATCGGCAGTAACTGGATGGGTTCCGGGCTCCCCCCTGACATCCTCTTGCCGTAGGACCGCAGACTGCGGGGGAATCGTCAACCTGTCAATTAAAAATACAAATTTAGGGGGATTTCCTCTCGCTTGTAATGTTGTATTCTGCTTGTAATGCAGCGAATGGCCTTAGTTACTGATTATTGACAGCTTGTCATACAGGTGCTCCAATCGGCGAAAGGATGTTGTTATTATGACTGGAAATCTTCAGGCGACTGCGCCCCTCGTCGATGGTGCGACGCTCAGCGATCAAGTGACGGAAGTCCTGCGCCATAATGTCGTGAACGGCATTTGGGGCGTGGGGGATGTGCTGCCGTCGGAAACCACCTTGGCCAGCGATTTCGATGTCAGTCGCACCGTGATCCGGGAGGCTGTCTCGCGGCTCAAGGCGGAAGGCATGCTTTCCAGCCGCCAGGGCCGTGGGGCATTTGTGGCCAGTGATCGGCCCCGGCAGGGCTTTGCGATTCCTGAGCGGGATATGGAAAGCCAGCGTAAGCTTGAGCAGATCCTAGAGTTGCGCATGGGGCTTGAGATCGAAGCCGCCGCCATCGCCGCCGCCCGTGCAACGCCCGAAGCCTGCCAGGAGATCCAGCGCGCCGCCGCCGCCTATGACCAAAGCAACAAAATCGGCGGCCCCGCGGTTGCGAGTGGGGTCAGCGCCGACCTCGCCTTTCACCGCGCGGTTTGTGAGGCGACCGGGAACAGCTATTATCTCAGCCTTTTCAACTACCTTGTCGCCAGCCTGCGCGAGACGATGCTGGCCGGGCGTTTGCAAGCATTGAAACGCGGCGGCGAAAGCCGGGACGCCATTCAGGAGCACTATGACATTGCGGCCTCTATTGCTCAGGGCGATGCCGAACGGGCGCGCCAGCGGATGCGCGACCACCTTCAAATGTCGAGCGGGCGTCTCTTGGCGCAGCTCAAGACAGAGAATGGATTGGGCGAGTGACGGTTCCTGCCGCGCTCCAAGCCGCCCTCGCGCGGCCCGCATCGTTGACCATCGCGCTTAGCGGGGGGATCGATAGCCTTACCCTCTCTGCCGCCGCGGCCAAGGTGCGGGGGACGGAGGGGGTTACGCTTTGCCACGCGGTTTCGGCTGCGGTCCCTTCGGCGGCGACGGCGCGGGTGAAAGACTTTGCAGCCGCTTGGGGCCTGCCGCTGAAACTGGTGGATGCGGGCGAATTCGCCGATCCGTCCTACCGCGCCAACCCGGTGAACCGCTGCTATTTTTGCAAGTCCAACCTCTATGGCACATTGGCGCGGATGGGGCCGTTGGTGGCGGCGGGCACCAATACCGACGATCTGTCAGACTACCGCCCCGGTTTGCAGGCTGCGGCGGAGCATGGCGTGCTGCACCCGTTCGTCGATGCGCAGATGTCAAAAGCCGATGTGCGCGCCTTGGCCCGCGCGCTCGGGCTGGGGGAACTGGCCGAACTGCCCGCGGCCCCTTGTTTGGCCAGCCGGATTGAGACCGGCCTGCGGGTGGAGCCTGTGGACTTGGCGGTGATCGACCGGGTCGAAACCTTGCTGCGCGCGGAGTTGGGCAATATCACCCTGCGCTGCCGGCGCTTGCGCGGGGGCTGGGTGGTGGAGCTTGATCCGCCTCTCTATGAAGGTCTTTCCGCGCAAAAGCGCGCGGCGATTTTGACGCAGGTCCGGCGGGCCACGGATGACGGGCGTGCGGTGGATCTGCGGGCCTATTCAAGAGGAAGTGCATTTGTCCATCAATGAGAAAGGCCCCGACGGGCATCCAGACGTGACCTTTGACCGGGGCCGCGGCGGGCGCATCGGCATCGAAGAGGCCGTGCTGTGCGAGCATAAAGCGGTGGCGCAGATTGCCGCGATCATCGGCGATGCGGCAGCGGAGGGCCGGAGGCTGTTGCTGAGCCGGCTGACGGCAGAACAGTTTGACGACTTGCCGGACAATCTGGCCCAATCGGTCGATTACTGCACCGCCTCGCGCACCGCCATTCTAGGAGAGATCGGGCCTTTGGCCCGCGATCCCCGCATCGCCCTCGTCAGTGCAGGCACCTCTGATTACGCGCCCATGGCCGAAGCGCGGCGCACGCTGGCCTATGGCGGCATGGACGCGACCGAAGTGTCGGATGTAGGCGTGGCCGGGCTGTGGCGGCTGCTCGCGCGGGAAGAAATGCTGCGTGAAATGGATGTCGTGATTGTCTTTGCCGGGATGGACGCGGCCCTGCCGTCGGTCGTAGCCGGGCTTGTGCCGGGGGTGGTGATTGGTGTGCCGACCTCCGTGGGCTATGGTGTGGCCCGCGGCGGGAGGGTCGCGCTCGATTCGATACTCGCCAGCTGTGCGCCGGGGGTCACGGTGGTGAACATCGACAACGGCTATGGGGCTGCGACTTCGGCGTTGCGACTGGCCAATATGATGCGCCGCGCCGCGGCGGGAGGGTAGCCGGTGACAACACCGAAACTAAAGATCAAGAAACGCCAGACATTGGCCGACCAGCTTTACGGGCAGGTGCTTGAACAGATCGTGTCGAACAAACTCGCCCAAGGCGAAAAGCTGCCGTCGGAAAACCAGATCGCCACGGCCTTCGGCGTGTCCCGCCCCGTGGTGCGTGAGGCGCTGCGTAAGTTGCAAGAGGACGGGCTGGTCGAGGCGCGGCGCGGCGTGGGTACTTTCGTGCGGCGGCGGCCTTCGGAAAAGCTGATTGAATATGCCACGGCGGGGTCGGTTGCCGGGCTGATGCGCGCGATGGAGGCGCGGATCACGATCGAAAAGGCCACCGCGCATATGGCCGCGCAACGGGCCGGCCCCAAGGATATCGCCCGGATCGAGGCAGCCTTGCAGGCGCTGGAGGCATCCATGCAGGCGCGCGATCCGTCTTTTGACGCCGATTACCAATTCCACCGCGCCATCGCGGCGGCCTCGGGCAATGAGGTCTTCGTGCAAATGCTCGACTGCGCCCGCGGATCCATCGAACAGGGGATCGACGTGGCGCAAAAACTGACCCGCCAAGGCTCGCAAGCGCGGATCGACGTGGTGATCAATGAGCACCGCCAAATCCTTGAAGCGATCCGTGCGGGCGACAGCGAAGCCGCGGGCGTATCGATGGCCTATCACCTGTTGCAGGCGCGGGCCCGGATCACCGACCACGCCGGTATCGCATGACGCCAACACCCCGAAAGGCCCCTTTATGATCTACGACCACCGCACCTATTGCTGCCGCCCCGGCACGATCAAGAAACACCTCGCCCTCTATGCGGAGTTCGGCTTCCCCGCACAGAAACGCATCCTCGGCGCGCCAGTGATCTATGCGCAGGTCGAGACGGGCGACGTGAATTCCTTCGTGCATATCTGGGCCTATCAGGATGCCGCCGACCGGGCGGCGCGCCGCGCGCAGATGGCGGCGGACCCTGAGTGGCAGACTTACCTCAAGAAAAGCGCCGAGGCGGGATATCTGGTGCGCCAGACCAATAAGATCCTGATGCCCATCCCGCTCGAAGGCTAAGCGGCGGTCCCGGCCCGACAGGTCAGGCCGGGGCGTTGTTCAGGTCACAAGGTAGCTTTCATCGATCCCGCGCCCTTCGTGAAAAGCGCGGATGTTGCTGGCCCAATGGCCGACCATACGTTTGAGGTTATCCTCGCTGTGGCCGCCGATGTGGGGCAGGGGCAGGACGTTATCGAGCCGCAGAAGCGGGTTGTCTGGCTCGACGGGCTCTTCGGTGAAGACATCCAAGGCCGCTCCGGCGATACGTTTGTGGGTGAGCGTGTCGATTAGGGCCGCCTCATCAATCAGCCCGCCGCGCCCGGTGTTGACCAGTAGGGCGTCGGATTTCATTCGTGCCAGTTCCGGCGTGCCGATGGTGTGGTGCGACGCCTCCGTCAGCGGCATGTGCAGGCTGACGATATCGCAGGTCTCAAGGATTTCATCGCGCTCGGCATAGCGCGCGCTGGTGCCTTCAGCCTCCCCTGAGCGGCGGTAGTAGAGCACCTCGCAGTCAAAGCCCGTCAGCCGTTTCGCCACGAGTTGCCCGATGGCACCAAAACCGATCAGCCCGACCTTTTGACTGCTGAGGTCCCGCGCGCCGGGGACGATTTCTGGCACGATCCACTTGCCCGCGCGGGTGTTGTTATAGTGCAGCGGAATGCGGCGCAGGGCGGCGATCATCATGCCGATGGTGAGATCCGCAATGGTGGGGGCGTTAACGCCGGGGCTGCGCGCCACGGTCACGCCCATTTCTTTCGCCAGATCCACCGGGATCTTGTCATACCCGGTGCCCCATTGATGCACGAGGCGCACGCTATCGGCCCCGCGCAGAACCGAGGCAGGAAGCCCCCGCCCGCGCGGAACGATATAGGCGGCACCTTTCACCGTCTCGGCAAAATCCTCTTCGGAATAGGACGCCGCAAAGCGCAGGTCGAGCCCATCGGCATAGCCGCGCACTTTGTTCTGCATATCCTCCGGCATCGCGTCGAGCACGGCGACGGGGCCGATCAGATCGCCGCTCATGCCGAAGCCCCGCGCAGGTCTTCGGGCAGCAGCGCATCGGGCAGGTTTTGGTAGGACACGGGCCGCAGGAAGCGGCGGATCGCCATGGTGCCGACGGAGGTCGCGCCGAAGTTGGTGGAGGCCGGGTAGGGGCCGCCGTGCACCATGGCGTCACAGACCTCGACCCCGGTAGGGAAGCCGTTCACCAGCACCCGGCCCGCCTTCCGTTCAAGGATTGGCATCAGCGCCTTGGCGGCTTCGGTATCACCGTCGTCCATCTGGAGCGTCGCGGTTAACTGGCCCTCAAAACCCTTGGCGAGTTCTTGCATCTCATCACCCGAAGACACCCGCAGCACCAGACCCAAGGGGCCGAAAACCTCTTCCCCAAGGGCGTGATCTTGCAGGTAGGTCTCTGCGTCGGTTTCAAAGAGGTTCGGCTGGGCGCTGCGGCCTTCGCTGTCATTGCTCAGCAGCGCGCGCACGGCGTTGCGCCCGGTGAAACGTTCCTTGCCATCGCGGTAGGCTTTGGCGATGCCATCGGTCAGCATGACCTGCGGGCCGACCTGTTCCAGCGCCTCTTTTGCGGCAGCGACGAAGGCATCGCCCTCCACGCCCTTGGCCACGACCGCGATGCCGGGGTTGGTGCAGAACTGCCCCGCGCCCATGGTCAGCGACCCGGCCCATCCTGCGCCGATTTCCGCGCCGCGGTTTCGAGTGGCCTCGGCCAGAACGAACATCGGGTTGACCGAGCCCAACTCGCCGAAGAACGGGATCGGCTCGGGGCGTTGCGCGCAGAGATCAAACAGCGCGCGGCCGCCGCCGAGGGAGCCGGTGAAGCCGACGGCTTTGATCAGCGGATGCTGCACCAGCGTCTGGCCCACCTCACGGCTGTTGGCATGGATGAGGGAAAAGACACCGGGGTGAACGCCGCATTTCTTGATCGCAGCGTGGATCGCTTCGGCTACAATCTCCCCCGTGCCGGGATGGGCGGAGTGGCCTTTCACAACGACCGGGCAGCCCGCCGCCAGCGCCGCGGCGGTGTCGCCGCCCGCGGTGGAAAAGGCCAGCGGGAAGTTCGACGCGCCGAATACCGCAACCGGGCCGATGGGGCGTTGGATCATGCGGATGTCGGGCCGGGGCATAGGCTGGCGGTCTGGGAGGGCACCGTCGACACGACGGTCCAGATGCGCGCCTTTACGGATGTGATCGGCAAAGAGGCGGAGTTGCCCGGTTGTCCGCCCCCGTTCGCCCTGAAGGCGGGCGGTGGGCAGGCCGGATTCCCGCGCGCCGACTTCGGTGATGATCTCGGCGCGGGCCTCCATCTCATCTGCGATGGCATCAAGGAAATCGGCGCGGCTCTCGCGGCTGGAAGAGGCGTAGGACCAAAAGGCATCCTCGGCGGCTTCGCAAGCGCGGTCCACATGGGCCGGGGTGCCGCTTTGGAATTGGTCGCTTTCGCCGGTGGCGGGGGAATTGGCGAAGGTTTCCCCGCCGCCGATCCATTCGCCTGCGATCAAGTGCTTGCCGTGGGGGTGAAATGTCTTGCTGTCAGCGCTCATGATCAATCCTTGTCGGTTTGCTGTGTCAAAGTGGGGGAGGGCTGCGCCATGGTTTGCACCAGCGCATCCATCTGCCGCGTGAGCAGCCAGGCGTCGCCCGCGATGGCGACGAATTCGATACCGTTGTCAAAGTAGCGGCGCGCCAGATCGGCGCCGTAACCAAGGATGCCCGCAGGCAGCCCGGCGGCGTGAATGGCATCGACCGCTTCGCGGATCTTGTCTTGGACATCGGGGTGCATGGGGTTGCCGGTATGGCCCATCGCCGACGACAAATCGCCCGGCCCGATAAAGATCGCGTCCACGCCGGGCACAGCGGCGATGGCGGGGATCTGGTCGACCGCTTCGGGGGTTTCGACCTGCACGATGACGCATTGCGCGTCTGTATATGTGGTCAGGTAATCCGTCTGCCGCGCGTAGTTATTGGCGCGAATCGTAGCCGAGATGCCGCGCAGCCCTTCGGGAGGGTAGCGGGTCCATGTCACGGCGCGGCGGGCGTCTTCGGCGTTTTGGATCATCGGGAACATCAGATTTTGCACGCCGATATCCAGCAGCCGCTTGGTCATGGTCTGGTCGGATGAGGGCATTCGCACGACCATCTGCGCATCGGGTGCCGCACTCGTAGCGGCGCGCAGATGATCGGTGATCTGGCTTAGGTCATTCGGCGCATGTTCCATGTCCAGCAACAGCCAATCGATCCCGCTGCCCGCGGCGATTTCTGTCACCGTAGGAGAGCAGAGCGAGAGCCAAAACCCCGACAGACGACTGCCGGGCCGGAGCGTTTGTTTCAGTGTTTTTCCCGACATTTTCGCAACGCGCCCCTCAAATGGTATCGACAATTGGGGTGATACGGTAATATATCAGTTCGAGCAAGATGTGTTTTCCACCCGTTTTGCGATGATGTTTTAGCTGGCGAGGATTCCATGACCGAGACCAAGAAAAACGCCGATCAGCTGCGCAGCGCGCGCTGGTTTGCCCCCGATGATCTGCGCAGCTTTGGACATCGGTCGCGCATGATGCAGATGGGTCTGGGCCCCGAAGATTGGGAAGGCCGCCCTGTGATCGGCATCCTGAACACTTGGTCCGAGATGAACCCCTGCCACCTCCATTTCCGCGACCGCGCGGAGGACGTGAAAAAGGGAATCGCGCAGGCCGGCGGGTTGGGGTTGGAGATCCCCACGATCTCGATTGACGAAAGTTTCACCAAGCCGACCTCGATGCTCTATCGCAATATGATCGCGATGGAGACCGAAGAGACGATCCGCTCGCATCCGCTTGACGGTGTGGTGCTGATGGGCGGCTGTGACAAATCCACGCCGGGGCTGACCATGGGCGCGATCAGCGCGGGCGTGCCGTTTATCTTCCTGCCCGCCGGCCCGATGCTGCGCGGCAATTACGCGGGCCGTGCGCTCGGCTCGGGCTCGGATGCGTGGAAGTTCTGGGATGAGCGCCGCGCGGGCACGATCTCGGCCGAGGAGTGGGTCGGTGTCGAGGGCGGCATTGCGCGGTCTTATGGGCATTGCATGACGATGGGCACCGCCTCCACCATGACCGCGATTGCCGAGGCGATGGGGCTGACCCTGCCGGGGGCGACCTCGATCCCCGCCGCGGATGCGGGCCACAAACGGATGAGCGCCTCTTGCGGGCGGCGCATTGTCGATATGGTTTGGGAAGACCTGACGCCGGACAAGATCATCACCCCCGCCGCCGTGCAAAACGCAGCGACGGTGGCGATGGCGACGGGCTGTTCGACCAATGCGGTGGTGCACCTGCTGGCCATGGCACGCCGCGCCGGGGTGGCGCTGGAGTTGAGCGACCTTGATGCTCTGGGCCGCACCACGCCGCTCATCGCCAATATCCGCCCCTTAGGCAGCAGCGAATACCTGATGGAGGATTTCTATTTCGCGGGCGGTCTGCGGGCGCTGATGGATCAACTGGGCGATAAGCTTGACCGGTCGGCCATCACCTGCACCGGTAAACCGCTGGAGGAGGGGATTGCGAATGCGCCTGTCTATAATGACGACGTGATCCGGCCCCTGTCGAACCCGGTCTATAAGGAAGGCTCGCTGGCCGTGCTCAAAGGCAACCTTTGCCCCAATGGCGCGGTGATCAAACCGGCGGCCTGCGATCCGAAGTTTCACCACCACGAAGGCCTGGCGCTGGTCTTTGACAGCTACCCGGAGATGAAGGCCGCGATTGACGACGAAAACCTCGACGTAACGCCGGACCATGTGTTGGTGCTGCGTAACGCAGGGCCACAGGGCGGGCCGGGGATGCCGGAATGGGGGATGTTGCCGATGCCGAAAGCGCTGTTGAAACAGGGCCACCGCGACATGCTGCGGATCTCAGACGCGCGGATGTCGGGCACCTCTTATGGCGCTTGCATCCTGCATGTCGCGCCGGAGTCTTTCGTGGGTGGGCCGCTGGCGCTGCTGAAGACGGGGGACATCGTGCGCATGGATCTTGAGGCGCGGACCCTCGACATGCTGGTGGATGAGGACGAACTCGCCGCCCGCCGCGCCGCGTGGAAAGCGCCCGAACCACGGTTCGAGCGGGGCTGGGGCTATATGTTCCAGCGCCATGTGGGGCAGGCCGATCAGGGCTGCGACTTTGACTATCTCACCGCGGCCTTCGGCCAAGCGGCGGGTGAGCCGGATATTTTCTGAGGGGTACGTCAATGACACATGATCTATCAAAAGCGCTCACCGGCATCTCGGGCATCCTAGTGACGCCCTATGACGCGGGTGGAGAGATCGCGCCGCGCAAACTGGCCCCGATCATCGACCGCGCCCTCGCCGCCGGGGTGCATATCCCGGTCGTGAACGGCAACACCGGCGAATATTACGCGCTGACCAATGATGAGGCCTGCACCATGGTGCGGGAGGTGGCGCAGTTGGTCGACGGGCGCGCGCCGCTGCTTGCGGGTGTCGGGCGCGGCATTCGGGATGCCTGCGCACTGGCCAAGGCAAGTGCCAAGGCGGGCGCGGATGCGCTGATGATCCACCAACCGCCTGATCCCTTCGTCTCCCCCCGTGGCACTGTCGACTACGTGCGCGCGGTGCGGGATGCGTCTGGCGGGCTGCCGGTGATGCTTTACCTGCGCAATGATGCGATGGGGCCTGAGGGCATCGCGCGGTTGTGCGAAGTCGAGGGGGTGAAGGGGGTCAAATGGGCCACGCCGAACCCTTTGAACCTTGCCCGCGCGATTGAGGCGGCGCCGGATGATATCGTCTGGGTCGGCGGGCTGGCCGAGGTCTGGGCACCGCCGCTCTATGCGGTGGGGGCGCGGGGGTTCACCTCGGGCCTTATCAACGTCTGGCCCGAGCGGTCGGTCGCCATTCACGCGGCACTGGATGCAGGCAATTACGCAGAGGCGAACCGCCTCATCGCAAGCATGCGCGCCTTTGAGGACATCCGCGCCGAAGAGCATAACGGCACCAATGTCACCGGCGTCAAAGCGGCGCTGATGGCCATCGGACAGGATTGCGGCCCCACGCGCCCGCCCGGTCGTGTCGCGAAGGTGGTGGAAATTCGAAGGTGGCGTAATCTCCGGGTGACTTGAACCCACCCAACCGGCGGCAGCAACCGCCAGGGAGATCACGCCATGAAGAACGATACCGACACTGCCGCGCTTTCGCTACTGTCCAATGAAGCGGGCCATGATCCGATCGAGGATCGCTTGCGGGAGAATATCCGCGCTACGATCGAGGCGGTTTTCGAAGAGGAGCTGGAGGCGTTTCTGGGGCGCTGCCGTTATGATCGCCGCCCCGGCAAACTCACGGGCTACCGGCACGGCCACCGGGAGCGTCAGCTGATCGGCACATTTGGGACCGAGACGATAAGTGTGCCGCGCGCCCGCGCCGTCGATGAGGCTGGCAAGACCACGGAATGGCGCTCGAAGGCGCTGCCGCGCTACCAGCGGCTGACCAAGAAGGCTGAAGCCCTCATCGCTTCGGTCTATCTGGCCGGCACCAACACACGACGGGTGAAGCGGGCACTGTATGGACTGTTTCAGGGCGCGGTAAGCAAGGACGTGGTCAGCCGGGCCTGGCGCAAGGTGAAGGTCGACTGGGACGCCTGGGTCGCGCGCGATCTGGCCAATGAGGACATCGTCCGGCTGATCCTCGACGGCACGGTGATCAAGACACGCATCGGCAGACGCGCCACGAACATCTCGGTGCTGGCGGCCATTGGCATACGCCGGGACGGGCAGAAGGTGCTGCTTTCGATCATGAATATGGGCGGTGAAAGCAAGGCTGCCTGGGCCGAGTTTCTCGGCGATCTCGATGCGCGTGGCCTGAAGCGACCGGAATTTGTCATTGTCGACGGCGCGCCAGGGCTTGAGGCCGCCCTCGTCGCGCTCTGGGGCGAGGACCTGCCGATCCAGCGCTGCACCGTTCACAAGCACCGCAATCTTCTCGGCCACGCCCCGAAACGCATGCAGGACGAGTTGACCGAGGATTACCGCGACATGATCTATGCTGACGATGCGGGCGAAATCGACAAACGTCGTAAGGCGTTCCTGCGCAAATGGCGGCTGAAGTGCCGCGCGGTGGCGGACAGCCTGGAAGAGGCCGGTGACCGGCTATTCACCTTCACGCGGCTGGACCCATCGCAGTGGAAATCGGCCCGGACGACAAACGCCATTGAGCGCCTGAACGAGGAGTTCCGCCGCCGCATCAAGACCCAGACCGTGCTGCCCTGCGCCGAAACCGTGCCGATGCTCCTTTGGGCGCTGATGGCATCGGGCCAGATCCAGATGCGGAAAGTGGACGGTTGGGAAACCTTGGCTCAGCCCATCGCTCCAATCAGCCTTGACCTCGCGGCTTGATCAGGCCCAAATCCCCATGCTCGGAGAACGCCGCCGGAGAATTTCCACCAGATTCGAGACACCACCGCCCGCCCTCCGCATGGCCGCTGACGGAGCAGCAGCAGGCGGTGCTGGACCAATTCATAACAGACAACGGACTAAAGGGAGAGAGGGCATGACCCCCGAACTACGCGAGAAACTCAAGGCGGTCTCGGTCGCGACGCTGGCCACGGCGCTGTATAAACGCGGGCTGCGCAATCAGGTGGTGCAGGGGGTCGGCCCGGTCGCGGCAAAGGGGCAGAATATGGTCGGCCCGGCGTTCACGCTGCGCTATATGCCCGCCCGTGAGGATCGCAATCAACTGGTCGAATTTCGCAACCCCGAGCACCCGCAGCGCGTCGCGATTGAGACCTGCCCCGAGGGCCATGTGCTGGTGATGGACAGCCGTAAGGATGCGCGTGCCGCGAGTGCTGGGGATATCCTCATCACCCGTCTGATGATGCGCGGCGCGGCGGGGGTGGTGACAGATGGCGGGCTGCGTGATGCCGCGACCATTGGCGCGCTCGAGATGCCTGCCTACCACGCGCGGCCCTCAAGCCCCACGAACCTGACCCTCCATGAGGCGATAGAGATCAACTGCCCCGTCGGCTGCGGCGATGCGCCGGTCTTTCCCGGTGATATCGTGGTGGGCGACGACGACTGCGTGATCATCATCCCCGCAGATATCGCCGAAGAGGTCGCGGATGAGGCGGTAGAGATGACGGCCTATGAGGATTTCGTCGTTGAGGAGGTCAAAGGCGGCGCGGGGATCATCGGGCTTTATCCGGGCACCAAGCAGGAAAACCTCGATAGGTTCGCGGAATGGCGCAAGGCCAACAACCGCTGAATCAAGGCTTTTCCGGAGTGAAATACTCCGGGAAAGCCGCCCGTTTCTCGGTCATGCGGTCAACAGTGCGTTGCAGGTGTTGGCGCAGCGCCTCCATCGCCGCAGGCGCATCGCCCGCTTCGATCCCATCAAGGATCCGGCTGTGGCCGCCGATCACGTCCTTGTTGTTCAGGATGCGCCCCGCCTCATCAATGTCATCCAGATGCAGGCGGCGCAGTCGTTCCAGATGGCCCGCGTGGCTGCGCATGATGCGCTGGCTTTGCACGTGGCCTGCTGCCACAAAGAGGGTCTGGTGGAATACTTCGTCCAACTCCTGAAAAGTCGGCACGTCGCCGGGTTGGTCCGAGATGCTGCTTTGCAGGGCGACGATGCTGCGCAGACGGGTCAGGGCTTCGGGCGCGATCTCGGCGGCCAAACGGCGCACGACTTCGGTCTCTAGCGCGATGCGCATGAACTGCGCTTCGCGGATCGCGGACATGTCGATTGGCGTCACCAACGTGCGCGATTGCGGGTAGATTTTGACCAACCCCTCTTTGGCAAGCTGCTGCAGCGCATCGCGCAAGGGGGTCAGGCTCACCCCATGGGTTTCGGCCAATTCGGCACGCAAAAGCGGGGTGCCGGGCGGTAGGTCGAGCCGGACAATCTGATCACGCAACGTGGCATAAACCCCGCGCCCCGTCGGCCCACCCTCGAAGAGACCCTGATCGGCCCCGCCGCCCAAAATGCTTTTGGCGAGGGTCTGCGCACTCTGTGCTGAAGGTTTGTTCGATAAGGTCATGTGGGCTCTTCCATAGCTATTAAATCTAATATATCAGTTAATGACATCTTACCGAAGCGGTTTTTTCGACACCCTGGGGGGAGCATCCGATGGACAGCCAGACCATGCAAGAGGACAGACGCGCAAAGGTGATGCTGCTGTCACCGACGGATAACGTGGTCGTGGCGACCTCGGCGGTGCCCCAAGGCGCGGTATTGCCGCAAGACGGGCTGCGTGCCAACCACGATACGCCCCAAGGTCACAAGATTGCGATCCGCCCGATCCAACGCGGTGCCCCGATCCTGAAATTCGACACGGTGATCGGCTACGCGGCAGAGGATATTGCCGCAGGCGATTGGCTGCACAGCCATAACATCAAATTCGATGCGGTTGACAAAGACTATGCCTTTGCCCGCGACTATACCCCGACCAAGCTGCTGCCACCGCAAGAGCGCGCCCAGTTCATGGGCATCCGCCGCGCGAATGGCCGCGTGGGCACGCGCAATTACATCGGGCTTTTCGTCACCGTGAACTGCTCAGCCACTGTGGCGCGCAAGATTGCCAACTACTTCGACGAAGAGCGGATGGAGGCATGGGAGAATGTCGACGGGGTGATCCCCTTCATCCACGAATCCGGCTGCGGAATGGAGCTCACGGGCGAGCCGATGGACCTGCTGCGCCGCACGCTTTCGGGCTATATCCGCCACCCCAATCTGGCCGGGGCCGTGGTCCTGTCGCTGGGGTGCGAGCGCAACAATTTGGCGCAGTTCTTTGAGGAGGAAGGACTGGCCGAGGGCAAGATGCTGCGCACCATCACCATGCAGCACGTCGGCGGCACGGCCCGCGCGATTGCCGATGGCAAGGACGCCGTGCGCGAGATGTTGGATCAGGCCAATGCCGTGCGGCGCGAACCCTGTTCGGCAGAGCATATCACCATCGGAATGCAATGCGGCGGGTCGGACGGGCTTTCGGGTCTGTCGGCCAACCCCGGGCTTGGGGCTGCGGCGGATATCCTCGTGCGCAACGGCGGCACGGCGATCCTGTCGGAGACGCCCGAGATTTTCGGCGTCGAACACCTCCTGACCCGCCGCGCCCGCAGCGAAGAGGTGGGCCGCAAACTGGTCGAACGCATGGACTGGTGGCTGGAGCATACCAAGGGCCGCGATACTCAGATCAACGGCGTGGTCAGCCCCGGCAATCAGGCGGGCGGTCTGGCGAATGTGTTGGAAAAATCGCTCGGCGGGGCCAAGAAAAGCGGCAGCACCGGGTTGATGGAGGTTTACCGCTATGCCGAAGCGGTGACGCAAAAGGGGCTGGTTTTTATGGACACGCCCGGCTTCGATCCCGTCTCTGCCACCGGGCAGATCGCGGGGGGTGCGAACCTGATTTGCTTTACCACCGGGCGCGGGTCTTGCTTTGGCTCCTATCCCTCGCCAACGATCAAACTGGCCTCCAACACACCGATGTTCACCAAGATGCGGGACGATATGGACATCAACTGCGGCACCGTGATCGACGGCGAATTGAGCCTTGAGGAATTGGGCCAAGCGATCTTTGAACGCATCCTCGCCATCGCCTCGGGCGAGCAGAGCAAATCCGAAGCGCTTGGCGTGGGTGAAGAGGAATTCGCGCCTTGGCCGATTGGGGTCACGGGGTAAAGATGTCAGACGGGAGAGCGCAGATGAAACCGAACTATGTAAAACTGGTCGAGGATACGCCGCTACCGCGCATGGCGCTCTGCCGTCAGACCTTTGCCGCGACGCAAGTCGATGATCCGCGCGCTGCCGTTGCGGAGGCGATGCAGGCCGGTTGCGCGGACAAGATCAAGCCGGGCATGTCCATCGCTATCACCGCAGGCAGCCGGGGTCTGGCAAACCTGCCGGAACTGCTGGCCGCCATCGTGGCCGAGGTCCGCGCGCGCGGGGCGCAGCCCTTTGTGGTGCCCGCCATGGGCAGCCACGGCGGCGCCACGGCAGAGGGGCAAACCGCGCTGCTGGCGAAACTGGGCGTGACCGAAGAGAGCCTCGGTTGCGAGATCCGCTCGTCGATGGAGACTGACGAGATCGGCGTGCTCGACAACGGCATGTCGGTGCGGATGGACCGCCACGCCAATGCCGCCGATGGGATCATCCTGTTCAACCGGATCAAGCCGCATACCTCCTTCCGCGCGCCGAACGAAAGCGGGCTGGCCAAGATGCTCTCCATCGGGTTGGGCAAGCAATCGGGGGCCGAGACTTGCCATTCGCGGGGCATTGATAACGTCGGCATCTTTGTCGCCAAAATGGCGCGGATGAAGCTTGAGCGTTGCAAGGTGCTGTTTGGCATTGGCACGATTGAGAATGCTTATGACGAGCTTTCGCAGGTGGTGGCGCTCGACAGCGACGGGATGTTGGAGGCCGAAGCGCCCTATCTGCAAGAGGCGATGCGCAACATGCCGCGCCTGCCGCTGGGGCCGCTGGACGCACCATCAGCTTCGGGCGATCTGGATGTGCTGGTGGTCGATGAGATCGGCAAAGAATTTTCCGGCACTGGGATGGACCCGAACATCACGCATCGTTTCTCAAGCGAAAAGATGCAGGTCCATCTGCATATCTCGCGACTGGTGGCGCTTGGCCTGTCGCCACGCAGCAACGGCAACGGCAATGGTGCGGCGCGGGCGGATGTGATCACGCAGCGGTTGGAGCAGGATTTCGACCGCGAGGCGGTCTATGCCAATGCGATCACCTCGCAGGTGTTAAAACAGTCGAAAATTCCGATGGTCATGCCCTGCGACCGCACGGCGATCCAGACGGCGGTCAAGACCTGCGGGGCCGAGGATATCACCAAGGTCCGGCTGCTGCGTATCCCCAACACGCTGAAGCTTGAGTATCTCTATGCCTCCGAGGCGATGCTGCCAGAGCTGCGCGACCGCCCGGGGCTGGAGGTGGTCGGCGATCTGCAGGAGATGCAGTTTGACGCGGGTCAGCTGCACAACCCTTGGCCGGATGCGCATTGATGCAGGGGCAAGGGCTTCATCTGCACCTCGACCCCGTCGGCGGGGCGGCGGGTGATATGTTCATCGCGGCGATGCTGCATGCTTTCCCCGAACTGGCCGAACGCGCACTGGCCGATGTCGCCGCCGTGCTCCCGGCGGAGGTGGGCCATGCGGAACTAAGCGAACATGTGGCTTCGGGCATCACCGCGCGGCGGTTCGAATTGGTGCTGGCCGCACCCGACGCAGGCAGGCGCCACGGGGCCGAGACGACCTACCGCGCGATGCGCGAACTTTTGGAAAACGCACCGCTGTCCGAGGGCACGGCTCAGGCCGCCTGCGCGATCCTTCACCGGATTGCCGAGGCCGAAGCACAGGTGCACGACATCCCCATCGACCGGGTGCATTTTCACGAGATCGCGGATTGGGACGCGCTGATGGATGTGACCGCCGCAGGTAGCATTTGCGCCGCGCTGTCGGGGGCGACCGTCTCGCTCGCCCCACTGCCTCTGGGCGGCGGGCTGGTGGAAACGGCGCATGGCAAACTGCCGGTGCCCGCGCCCGCCACGGCGCTGATCTTGCAAGGCTATGATTGGCATGACGACGGCGTGCCGGGCGAGCGGGTGACGCCCACAGGCGCCGCGATCCTTGCCCATCTTACCGGCGGCAGCCCCATCGCCAGCCGTCCACCGGGGCGGCTGCGCTGTACCGGGTCGGGCGCGGGGATGCGGGTGATGAAGGGGCTGCCGAATATCCTGCGGGTCAGCGTCTTCGATACCGCCTCGGGGGGCATCGCGCAGGACAGTCTGGTGCAATTCGCTTGCGATATCGACGATATGACGGGCGAGGAACTGGGCGCGGCGGTGGACCGGCTGCGCGCGATGGACGGCGTGATCGATTTGCTGATGCTGAACGGGCAGGGCAAGAAATCCCGCCCGGTAACGCGGCTGGAATTGTTGGTGCAGCCGCAAGAGGCCGACGCGGTCGCGGCGCAGGTGTTTGATCTGACGTCAACGCTGGGGCTTCGCCGCAGCTTGGTGGATCGTTTCATCCTCGCACGGGAGAGCGATGACAGCGGCCCGCTTCGGCGCAAACGCGCGACGCGCCCCGGCGGGCATGAGACGGTCAAGGTCGAGAGTGATGATCTGGCCGATGCCGAGACCCTGCACGACCGTCGCAAACGCGCCCGTGCCTCCGAAGGCTAGGTGCCGCCGCCCGGTGATCTAACTTGCTTATCACCGGGCGGCGTGTGAAAATCCTCTGATGCCAATTCAGAGGACCGCATGGAAAAGCAACTCAGCGCAACGCTGCGCCAGTATGAGGTCTTTGTCGCCATTGCCGAAACGCTGCATTTTGGCCAAGCGGCGGCCAATCTTGGCGTGGCGCAGCCCGCACTGACGCAGCAACTGAAACACCTTGAGACCGTCTTTGGCGGTGAGCTTCTCTTCGACCGCAACCGCCGCCGGGTGATGCTGACGGACTTCGGCAAGTCACTCCTGCCCGAGGCCCGCGCCCTGCTGCAACAGGCCCGGCGGGTGGAAGCGCTGGCCGAAGCGGCGCGCAACGGCCAGCGCGGGCGGATTGAACTGGCCTATGTCGGCTCGGCCTCTTACGCGGGCATTCTGGGGCGGCTTTTGCGAGAGTTGCGCGCTGGCGCTGCGGATGTGGACCTGATCCTGCGCGAGTTGGACATGGACTTACAAATCGCCGAGATCGTGGCGGGCAGGCTCGATGCGGGGTTCGTGCGCCTGCCGCTCTCGGGCGTGCCCGAGACTTTGGTCACGCGCACCGTCCATACCGAGGATATTCTGCTGGCCGTGCCGCCCGACCACCGGCTTGCCGGGGTGCCTTCGGTTTCCATGGCAACGCTGCGCGAGGAGAGTTTCATTTTCAGCCACCTCGGCCCTGATATGGGTTTCGCGGCCTGCGCCTATCAACTCTGTGCTGATGCTGGTTTCGCGCCCCGCGTCGCGCACCGCGCGCCGCAGTTTACTGCGATCGTGAATTTCGTCTCGGCGGGTCTGGGCGTGGCCTTTGTCCCCGCCTCTGCCGCGCGGATGAAGGATGCGGGCGTGGCCTTTCTGCCGATCCGCGATGCAAAGGTTCAAAGCCGGATCGGGCTGGCCTATCTGCGCGACCCAAGCAATCCGGTCCTGCGCAGGCTGCTTGACGGATTGGGGACCGAGGGCTGATTACCCGACCGCCGTGCCACCACAGACAAAGACCGTTTGCCCGGTGATGAAACCGCTGCGGGCATCGGCGAAAAAGGCCACCGCCTGCGCCACATCCTCGGGCGTGCCCATGCGGCCCATCGGCACCGCATCGACGATGGCGCGGGTTTCTGGTGCATCTTCGGGGTTGTTCTCCCAAAAGGCGGTCGTGGCGATGGGGCCGGGGGCGACGCAGTTCACGGTGATCCCGTCGCGCGCCAGTTCCAGCGCCCATGTCCGCGCCATCGACTGGATCGCCCCCTTGCTGGCGGAATATAGCGTCCGGTCGATCTTGCCCTTTGTCACGCGGCTGGTGTTCATCACGATCCGCCCTCCCCCTGCCGCGCGCATGGCCGGCACCAGCAGTTTCGCCGCCAAGATGCTGGGGCGGAGGTTCAGGTGCATGATGCCGTCGAAGTCATCAATCTCTACCGCGTCGAAGGGCGCGGGTTTCACGATGCCGACGTTATTGACCAGACAGGTGACCGGCCCCTCTTTGAGGATGTTTCGCAAGGCGGCGGTGGTTGCCTCGGGGTCTGACAGATCGACCTGCTGCGCATCCCCGCGCAGGGCAGGATCCTCCGGTTCCGCGATATCGAGCACGAAGACCCGCCAGCCGTCCTCTCTCAGCCTGCGGGCAATACCAAGGCCGATGTTGCGCGCGCCGCCAGTGACGACCGCATGGCGCGGGGAGGGGTTTTGGGCCACGGGGGGCTCCTTTTCTCTATTCGCTGTTTACTTATCACCATCATCTAGTGATAAGTAAATAACTGATATCCGGGAGGGGATAACATGGCCAAACGCATCATCATCGTGGGGGCTGGCACGATGGGGCAATCCATCGGCAGGCTCTTTGGCCAGCATGGCTGGACGGTACAGGCGGTCGACCCGACCGAGGCCGCGCGCGATGGGTTTCTGGCGACGGTGCCGGGATCAAGCGCCACTGCTGCGTTGGAGGACGCAGGGCAGGCGGATGTCGCGCTGGAATGCGTGCCGGAGAACCTTGCGCTCAAGCGGAAGGTGCTGGCCGCCTTGGAGGGGGTGGTGCCAGAGGGGGCGCCGATCTTGTCGAACACCTCTGGCCTGACACTCGAAGAAATGTCGGCGGACATGGCCCGGCCTGAGCGCGCCGTGATCACGCATTTCTTCAACCCCGGCGATGTGATCCCTGCCGTCGAAGTGGTCGCGGCCAAGGATGCGCCCGAAGGGCTATGTGAAGAGGTCATGACCCTGCTGCGCGGGTTGGAGCGGCGGCCCGTGCGTTTGGACCACGCGCCGCCCGGTTTCGTGGCCAATCGCATCCAACATGCCATCATGCGCGAATGCCTGCATCTGGTGGATCAAGGTGTCGCCAGCCCGGCGGAGATCGATGAGATCGTGCAATGGTCCGTCGGTGTCCGCATGGCGCTTTCCGGCCCGTTCCGGCAGCGCGATTTAAATGGGCTGGGCACCCATCTGAGCATTGCCGAATACCTCTATCCCGATCTGTGTGATCGCCATGACCCATCGCCGACCCTCGCCGATCTGGTGGGGCGGGGGCATCTGGGCAAACGCAGCGGCAAGGGGTTTTACGACTGGCCCGACGGGGAGGATGCGAGGGTCGCGGAGCAGGCGCTGCGCCGTGTCATCGCCCTTGCCCGCGACAGCGCCGATTAACCGATTTTCAGACAGCCGAGGACCCCCATGACCGATACTCCAGCCATCATCTGCGTGGCCATCACCGGATCGCTTCCCACCAAGGCCGACAACCCGGCGGTGCCGATCGACATCACCGAACAGATCGAAAGCACCCAAGCCGCCTTTGAGGCCGGGGCGACGATCTGCCATGCCCATGTGCGCACCGCCGATGGCACCCCCACGGCAGACCCTGACCGTTTCGCACGGCTGCAAGAGGGGCTGCGGCAGCACTGCCCCGGCATGATCGTGCAATTCTCAACTGGGGGGCGCTCGGGCGCGGGGCGAAACCGGGGCGGGATGCTGCCGCTGCGGCCCGATATGGCCTCGCTTTCCGTGGGGTCGAACAACTTTCCCAACCGCGTTTATGAAAACCCGCCTGAGCTTGTCGACTGGCTGGCGGAAGAGATGATGACCTACAGCGTGCTGCCCGAGATCGAGGTCTTCGACCTGAGCCACATCCTACAGGCCAAGGCGATGGCCGAGGCGGGCAAGATCCCGGCGCGGCCCTATATCCAGTTCGTCATGGGGGTGAAAAACGCCATGCCTGCGGATCGAGACGTTTTTGATTTCTATATCCAAACGGTCAAACGGCTTTTCGGCGACATCCCGTGGTGCGCGGCCGGGATCGGGCGGCATCAGGCCGAACTTAACGCATGGTGTGCCGCCGCAGGAGGGCATCTGCGCACCGGGCTGGAGGATAATATTCGGATGGACAAACAGACCCTTGCGCCCTCCAATGCCGCCCTCGTCGCCCGCGCGGCAGAGATCTGCTCCGAGGCGGGTCGCCCTGTCGCCACGCCGCAGCAGGCGCGTGAGATTTTGGGGCTGGGTTGAGGCCACAAGGGCCAACGCAATAGATTAAGGATATTGAGATGAAGAGACTGACATTCGCCCTCACCACTTTCGCAGGCCCATTGGCGGCGCATGAGGGCGTGCATGTGCATCCCCATGGCCACGATCCCTTTTGGGCCGTGGCGGTGCTGGCGCTGGCGGTTGCGATCCTTGCGGCGGCGGTGATGCGCCGCAGGTAGGCGTGGGACTGCCCTAGTGCCCGTCAGCCACCAAAACCGCGCGATCCACCCGAACGGCCAAAACCGCCACGCGATGCGGCAGTGGCGCGGGTCATCGGGGTTTTGCCGATCGTGGTGCTGGGCCGGGTGAATTGCGACGTGCCGAGCTTGGCGGCGCCGCGATTGGTTGAATAGGTGCTGGAGCGTGCCGCATTGGTAAAGCGGCCATCCTTCGTTTTATACAGCGGCTGTGCCGCCGCCATCCCTGCGCGATTGCTCATCATATTGCCGATCAGGTAGCCCGCCAGCAGGGGCATGAAAATCCCGCCCGATCCACTTTGGGTTGCCGTCTGTTCCGAGCCGCAGGCGTCTGCGCCATGCTGCTCTTCGCAGACCTCTAGGCTGTCATAGCGCGGTGCGGATTCCACATGGAGGGTCTGGGCCGCGTCAAAGGCGGTTTCGCATTGTTGCTGGGTGTACATCCCGCCGCTTGAGGCATCCGCCAGACAGCTTTGCAGGTCGGGAAAGGCAGCGGCATCGACCTTTTCCTCCTCGCATCCGGCGAGGGTAAAGGCGGCGGCACCGACGATGGCGATGGAAACCCGTTTCGAGCGTTTGGTCATGATGGTCGTCTTTCTGCCAAGGGGCGGCGGGGCATAGCGTTATGCGAGAATATAGTGCGGTTTGAAGCGGGACAAATCCTGCGTGATGCGCGAGCGGTCTTCGCGGATACCGATGCCCGCGCAACTTTCGCCCACAATCCAAGACCCAATGACCGGGCGAAATCCGTCAAATTCGGGCAGGGGGGCATAGGTTTGAACGATGCGCGGATGTTCGGCGTAGTCTAGGTTTTTCGACTGTTCGATCACCTTGCCGGATTGGTGGATCGAGACCGACGCCCCTTCGCGCGAGAGGATTGGCTTGCGCACATGCGCTGCTGCCAGATCCGCGGCGGCACGGTCAAAGGCCTCGGCGCAGGCGGGGGCGGCGGGGCCGCGCCCGGCGAGCGCGTCTGCCACATCCGCCTCAAAAAACGCGGGCAGCAGATTGGGGTGGCCTTCGAACATCTGCCAAAGCACGGGCAGCAGCCCTTTGTTGGACAGAAGCGCTTTCCACGCAGGCTCCAGAAACAGGCAGCCTGACCCAGCGATATGTGACGCGTAGTCGTCCCGCAGCAGGTCTTCCCACGGGTAAAGCTTGAACAGCACCGCAATGCGGCGATCCTGATCGTCGAGGAATTGACCGTCCTCGCTCAGCGCGATCTTGTCGAGGTCGCAGTAATGCGCGCCAAGCCCCGCTTCGCGCGCGGCCCAGCCCATGGCTTCGACGGTGCCGTAATCTTCGGGGTTGTCCGCCACGGCGGTGAAATGCAGGTCACTGTCGGGCTCAAAAACCTCGGCAAATCGGGCGACCAATGCCTCATGGATGCCGTTGAACTGATCCGTGCCTTCGGGCAAAACGCCCGCCTTCAACTGATCCTCAAGCCACTGCCATTGAAAGGCCGCGCTTTCGTAGAGCGAGGTGGGCGTGTCGGCGTTATACTCCAGCAGCTTGGCTGGGCGCGCGCCGTCATAGGCCAGATCGAAACGCCCGTAGATCTCAGGGTCGCCGCGCCGCCAGCTTTCGGCCACGAGGTCGCGATGCGCTTCTGGAATGGCAAGCTGCGCCATCAATTCTTCGCTGGCAATGATCTCTGCCACGGCCTCGCGGCACATGGCGTGCAACTCGGTCGAGGGGTCTTCGATGTCGTTCTCGATCTGCTCAAGCGACAGCGCATAGGCCGAGGTTTCGTCCCAATAGGGCTCACCATGCATATCGGCGAAGGTAAAGCCGACCTCTTCGGCATGGGCGCGCCAATCGGGTCTTTCGGGCAATGTGGTCTTTTGCAACGGTTCGCTCCCCCCGGGTTTCGCCACCGCTTCTAATCGGCTTTGGCCCAAGCGGCCAGAGGCGGGACGGTTTAACGCGGTGTGAGCGATACCTGAACCGCGACTCTTGCCGAACTCAGGGTAGGGGTGTCATCGCATTTCCTCCAATATCTTTTCGCGAAAGACCTCGGCTGGCGTTTTCCATCCAAGGCACTTGCGCGGCGTGTTGTTGAGGCGATCACAGATCACCTTCATATCGTGATCGGTGCATTGCCGGATGTCGCGTTTGCGGGGCAGCCACCTTCGAAGGCGTCGGTTAGTGTTCTCGACTGTGCCTTTCTGCCAAGGGCTGGAGGGGTCGCAAAACCACGTCTGGGTTCCGATCTCGGCTTGGAGATGCGGCCAACTGACAAACTCGGTTCCGCGGTCAAAAGTGATGGACCGGCGGGCGATGAGGGGGAGTTCTTTGATGGCGCTCATGATCTTTTCCATGACTGGCTTGGTGCGCTTGTTCGGGTTTTTCAGGATCACGGTGAAGCGGCTGACGCGCTCAACCAGTGAGGTGACGTTGGTCTGGCCAAGCTTCTGTTTGAACAGCATCAAATCAGCTTCCCAGTGGCCAAATTGACGGCGATGAGCCACATCATCCGGGCGAAATAAGATGCTGACATCGCGGTGGAACTTGGGTTCTCTGCGTCTTCGGGTGCGGCGGGGACGTCGAGCGATACGGTGCGTCGGCAGATACCACCACAAGTCATCGCGCTGACCTTCTTTGGAATAGATGTATCGGTATATGGTTTCTTGGCAGACCCTAAGCGGAGCACCCTCGTGGATCATGCGGTTACTGATCTGCTCGGGTGTCCAACCGTTCTTGATGCGCTCAATCACGCGTTTACACAGCTCAGGATGTTTGATCAGTTTGCGCTCTCGAGAACGCCGTTCCGCTTGCATCAGGTGCGCGGCGGCACCGTAATAGCCATCGCATCCAGGCATGTTTTCGTCCGAGAAATGGTTACGCTTTAGCTCGCGAAATATCGTTGATCTGCAGCGCTTCAGAACGCGCGCCATCTCGTCAACTGGGACCTTCGCGTGTCTCCAGCGTTCTATCTTGCGTCGTTCTGTGATACTTAGTTGCTCGTAAACGGCTCCCATACCGATTCCTCTCATTAGATAAACTACTGTTTTCTAACAAGAGTCGCACTTGAGGGTAGCGCGCGCCCTTCTACAGAAAGATCGCTTATAGGGTTAATTATGTTAGATTTTTCCTAAAGCTGGGGCTCTTAAAAGTCGTAGCGTACGTGGGCGATCTCTAAGCTTTTACCATCGCTTTTACCGCTACTCAGTAGACGAAACAGTGTTCACTCGTTGTACGCCGAGCCCATCAGCGGCTTAGGCATCGTCAACTTGCAGGGCATGATCTGAATTCGCTCGGACCGTGATAACAAAAGCCAAACATTCCGGTGCCTTCAAAGGCCACCGTTTCCCGCTTTAGATCGTTGCCAATGCAGGCCGGTCTTAGTGCTGATGATTAGCCTAACTTCCGAACCGATGCCCATTGGGCGTGGTATGACCCTTCGCATAGGCTGATAGATTAACCCTTAAATCTTCAATGGGACGCAGCGACATAGACTTTGCCGCCGCTCGATCCCCCACTTTCGATTACGGAACCGAGGTTATCAGGTGGCCGCAGCGTCAAGCTAAAATCGGAACCCAGCCGAATATCTCGCCTATTTTCAAATCTCACCGAATAGAGTTGTCGTCACTTTGCTGGTGGTCGCCCCCTAGCCGCATCGAATACCCTCGCATAAACAGTCTTTTTCTTCCGGAGCATCCATGAGCACCAAATATTTCGCGCCACACGGGGGACATCCCGGGCAAGAGCAGCTTCTCACTGATCGCGCAGTTTTCAAGGATGCCTATGCGGTCATCCCAAAAGGTACGATGCGGGATATCGTCACCAGCTTTTTGCCTTTTTGGGAGGATACGCGCCTGTGGGTCATCGCGCGCCCGATGAGCGGCTTCGCCGAGACATTTTCGCAATACATCATGGAGGTACAGCCCGGAGGCGGGTCTGAAAAGGCTGAATTGGATCCGGAAGCCGAGGGCGTATTATTCGTTGTGGAAGGCGCGGCCACTTTGCGTGTCGCGGGCGAGACTTACGAGCTGAGCCCGGGCGGTTACGCATACCTGCCCCCGTCGAGCGCCTGGACCCTGCGAAACGAAGGCGAGGAAGTCTTGCGCTTCCATTGGGTGCGCAAGGCATATGAGGCCGTCGAAGGGTTGGATATGCCCGATGTGTTGGTCCTGAACGAAAACGACATCGAACCGACGCCCATGCCGGGCACAGATGGCAAATGGTCGACGACCCGCTTTGTCGACCCATCCGACCTGCGCCACGACATGCATGTCACGATTGTGACATTCGAACCGGGCGGCGTCATTCCCTTTCTTGAGACACATGTGATGGAGCACGGGCTCTATGTGTTGGAGGGCAAAGCCGTTTACAATCTAAACAATGATTGGGTCGAAGTCGAGGCCGGCGATTACATGTGGCTCCGCGCTTTTTGCCCCCAGGCATGCTATGCGGGTGGCCCGGGGCGGTTTCGTTACCTGCTTTACAAGGACGTAAATCGCCATATGGCGCTCCGTCCCGGCGCCGCGTCATACCCTCAACATCAGCGCATCAAGGCTGCGGCCGAGTAACGCTGCCCCCGATTGCGAAGCTCAATTGGTGAGCCGCCTTGATGACGGGGCGGCTCAATTCTTCGACCTCAGACGCGCCGACCCTGCTGGTTGGCCCGGATATCGAGATTCCCGCGACAGCTTCGCCATTCATGTCGAATACCGGCGCCGCGATACAGCGCATGCCTTCGTTCCTCTCTTCATTATCAACTGAAAAGCCGCTTTCCCGAATGGCTTCGAGATTCTGGCGCAGGGCCGTCGGATCGATGATCGTATGTGCGGTAAACCGCGTCATCTGCCCCTTCGAGAGTAGTTTGTCCAAACGCTCAGGATCCATATATGCGAGCAACGCCTTGCCAATGCCGGATGCATGCATCGGAGAAAGGCTGCCGGGCGGGAAAAAGGCGCGGATGTTCGCATGTGTCTCCACTTGGCTCAGAAACAGGACCGCCTCTTCTTTTCCGACGCCGATATTAGCTGTTTCACCGGTCGTTTCCATCAGCTTTCGCATGATGGGTCGCGCTCGATCGACAAGACTTGTGCGCCGAAGGAAACGCGCGCCGATCACAAACGCGCGCGGACCAATGGGGGTCGAGTGGGGCTGAGTGCAGAAAACCCCTTTAAGGATTTTGCGCTTCTATTTTCCGCCAACGATATTCGCCTGTTAGGATGATATGGGCCCACCCAAGCGGCGATATGTGGGCGAGGAGTTCGGGTGGGCAATCCAATCCTGCCCGCTGTCGCCTTGCCACAGCGTTTCCGAGCTGTTTGGAATTCCAATAAATGATGATGGCGGTCAGCAGATTGAGGCCAGCGATGCGGAAGTGTTGTCCTTCCGTGGTACGGTCGCGGATTTCTCCCTGACGCCCGATCCGAAGAGCACCTTTCAGGGCGTGATGTGCCTCTCCCTTGTTCAAGCCGATATGGGCGCGGCGCTGCATGTCGGTGTCGAGCAGCCATTCGATGATGAACAATGTGCGTTCGACCCGGCCGATCTCCCGCAAGGCCAACGCCAGATCATGTTGCCTCGGGCGCGCGGCCAATTTCTTGAGGAGGTGACTTGGCTGCATCCGGCCCGACAGCATTGTTGCGATACAGCGCAAAACATCCGGCCAGTTTTCGACGATCTTCGCTTCCCGAATTTTGTCCCCGGTTAACCCTTTCAGCTCTTTGGGAACAGCGCGGAGGTCAAACACATGCAACCTCTTGGAGGACAGGTCACGAATGCGGGGATGGAAGTGGTACCCGAGCAGGGACGTGGCGGCGAAGACGAGATCGGTGAAGCCGCCGGTGTCGGCATACTGCTCTTTTATCTTCCGTCCCGCCTCGTTCATCAGCAAGCCGTCGAGGATATAAGGTGCCTCGCTCACCGTGGCGGGAATGACCTGAGTGGCGAATGGCGCATACTGGTCAGAGACGTGGGTGTAGGCCTTTATGCCCGGCTCGTTGCCGTATTTTGCGTTGATGAGGTTCATTGCCTCGCCCTGCCGCGTCGTTGGGAAAAACTGCCCATCACTGGAAGCCGTTTTCCCTACACCCCAGAATTTGGTCATTGGCAGGTGGGTCTGCGCATCAATCACCATGGCCAGGGCGCGGGCCATTCCCTCGCTTTCGACATGCCACCGTGACAAACGGGAAAGCTGTATGAAGTCATGAGTGTTGGTGGCATTTGCCATTTTACTCAGGCCTAGATTGAGACCCTCCGCCAGGAGCACGTTCAGCAAGCCAATCTTGTCACGGCATGGGGCACCGGTGTGCAGATGCGTGAAGGCTTCGGTGAAGCCGGTGTCTTTGTCGACCTCTGTGAGAATATCGGTGATCCGCGTCTCCGGCAGACGACGGTAAAGATCGAGGACGAGATCACCGGCCTCCTCCGGCACATCGGCGTCAAGACGGCTCACGCGCAAAACGCCGTCTTCAATGACTCCACTCGGCAAGGTTTTGGAGCGCACCGCCTTGGCCAGCCGTTTCAGCCCCTCTTCCAAGCGGCGCTTTCGATCAGCCATCCAGATCTCTGGTTCCAGTGGCATTGAAAGCCCCATGGCGCGGGCGGCATCGATGGACACAAGGGCTTGCTTCATGTCGGCATGACGCCGCGAATGCGGAAGCCAGATATCGCCAGAACGGAACGCATCGCGCAGGTGGCACAGGACGGCGACAACCCACAGCCGCTCTTGATCAATATCGGGCGCGCGGAATTGCGGTCGCCATTTCGAACGTGGTTGTAAAAAGGTCAGCGATGTGGCCGGGATATCCTGTTTGTCACGGATAATCTGCGCTGCCGTGATCAATGGCTGGGCCACACTGGCGCATGTCATATCCAGAGCATTCAACATGCGCCGAGCATAGCGTTTGAACCGGTGGAAGCCCTTGGACACATGGGCCAGAGTATCTGCTTTCACCGTTGCCTGAAGCTGTGTTGCTTGCGCGACCAGACTTTCAAGGCCGCTCCAGCCGCAAGAACTATCGACGGCATTGGCGAGGGCGGCATCGTCGCCTTTGGCCATCAATAGGTTTGATCCCAGGGTCTCAAATCCAGCCAGGGTCTTTGCGACGTCCGCCTGAGCTTCCGTGACCCGCGCGTCGCAGATCCGTTTCGCATCCCGCCAGACGCTGCCTACAATCCTGTCATGTGTTTCCACAACGGTATCTGCGATGGCAGCGCTCCATTCCACGACGCAGACGGCCAGGATGGCAAGGCGGCGGTCACTGGTGATGTCACGTAGTCCTTTCGCAAAGTAGCGTTCTCCCTGACGGCGCAGCCGCGTGACCCGATGTGCTGGGATGTCGTCCATAATTTCTGGTGCCAAGGCAATCGCCTTCAGAAACTCCAGCCGATCAAGCAGGCGGTTGATATCTGCGGAGTTCTTGCCTGGCTCAAACTGGCGCAACCACACGAACGTGGTGGTTTGGCCCTCCTCTTCCTCATTCAATAAGCCATCGAGACGAGCGCGCATCGCGCGGTCAAGGCGCGCCGTTATCCGAGTTTCGATCCGGCGTTCGGCAGCAACAAGCGCGTCGGCGCACATCCGTTCCATGACAGTCGTTCCCGGCAGGATGATATGCCGCCCACGACATTCTTGCACAAAGGCCCTCACCAGACCTTCGCTCGATTGCGCACCTTCGGCATTCTGATCAAGCCACGCACGCATCTGTTTGACCCGCTTGCCCTTGAACATCTCGTACCTATAAATCTTGCGCAGTACTTCCAGGTGCTCGTGCCGTGTGTTCTCTCGCTCGGCATAATGTAGAAGGTCATCGGGTTTGACGCCGAGCTGGGCGGCGATGAAGTCAGACATTTCTTTGGGGATGATCTCTCCGGGCCTCAGCAGCCGTCCCGGATATCGAAGGGCACAAAGCTGCAGCGCAAATCCGATCAGGTTCTCAGGGCGGCGGCGGGTGCGGATAAAATCGATGTCTTCATCGGACAGGGCGTAATGCCGAAGGATCAACGCCTCATCCGTTGGAAGGTGGAAAAGGGCCGCGCGCTGTCGCGCGGTCAGAACCGCTCGGTGTGCCATGAGGGTCGTCTTTCTATACGGAGAGGGTCTTCAAAACTGTAGAAATTGAGACCATTCGCTTGCCATGTCTTTTTCAATGTCTCAATATGACAGTCGCAAGACCTCTGAATTTATTCGAGACACTATGGCCAAAGTCGGATACGCCCGCGTCAGCTCAGTCGGACAATCTCTGGACGTGCAGCGCGAAAAGCTGGATGGCTGCGACAAGCTTTTCGAAGAGAAGCGCAGTGGTACGACGGACGCCCGCCCTCAGCTGAAAGAATGCCTGAATTACGTCCGCGACGGTGACCAGCTGATTGTCACACGTATCGACCGATTGGCGCGATCCACACTGCACCTTTGCCAGATCGCTGAAACACTGAAACAGAAAGGTGTCGATCTGGTCGTGCTCGATCAGAATATCGACACGTCCGACGCAACCGGGCGGCTGCTGTTCAACATGCTCGGAGCCATTGGCCAGTTCGAAACCGAAATCCGCGCCGAGCGACAGATGGATGGGATCAAGAAGGCCAAAGATCGCGGCGTACAGTTCGGCAAACGACCCGCGCTTTCAGAAGATCAGATCGTTGAGCTACGCAAAAAGCGTACCGCTGGAATGCTGATCAAAGATCTGATGGCACACTACAGCCTCTCAAAAGCGACAATCTATCGGTATCTCGGAGCGAACGAACCGTGAGCGTCAGTCTCAACGCGCAAACAACCCAACAGAAACCTTAAACGGGGATACCGCGTTGGATAGCTTTATATTACCGAGGGATAGGGTGCTGAGACAAAGCAACTCGGCTCACCGCTCTGTGTCGGAGTGAGACCGGTTGTGTAGTGACGGTAACAATCTGAATTTTAACGTAGAAATAGGCGGTTACCGCAGTTCTTTAGCCGCCCAAGTGATGCTTTTCTCATCACCAGAAATCGAAAAGATGGGGGTCGCGCAAAGGTGAACGGGCCGTGTCCGGGGTCGGCTACCCGACCCGTGACCGATTGTTTCAGTCGTTGGACGAACAAAGCCCGGAACGGATCATCTCCGTTCCGGGCCATTGTATTCGGCAGATCATCAAATCAGGTTAGCGGTTCGTAAAGGACCACCCGCGTGTCCATCGGGACTTTTTCGTAAAGCTCTGCCATCTGGTCGTTCACCAGACGCGCACAGCCGTTCGACACCCGTTTGCCCAAAGTGCTCGGATCGTCGGTGCCGTGGATGCGCAGGAACGTGTCGCCCTTTTCGGGGGTAAAGAGGTACAAGGCTCGCGAGCCGAGCGGGTTATCTAGGCCGCCGGGCATCCCGTCACGGTATTTGCCGTATTTCTCTGGTTCGCGTTCCAACATGCCGGGCGTGGGCGTCCAGCTTGGCCATTCTTTCTTTGCGCCGATGTAGAACTCGCCCGCCTCATAGAGGCCCGGACGGCCGACGCCAACAGTATAGCGCATCGCCATATCGTCCGGCAGCGTCCAGTAAAGCGCGAAGTTGTCGGGATCGACGTGGATCTCATAGGGTGTGGCGCCCTTTGCGATAGGTACCATCTGCGGCATCATGTCTTCAGGCATGTCGTAGCTCGGCATTTCCTTCGGCGGATGCGCAAGCGCAGCGGTGGCAATGCCGCTCGTCAAAGCGGCGCCGCTGGCTGCTACGCCGGTCATGAAATGTCTTCTCTTCATCCTGCATTCCCCAGGTGGCGTGTCGTTTGAGGTGAAGATCGCCTGTATCCGATCGCTAGACAAGGATTTTCTGCCGCAAGCGGCACCTGCGGTCGCGCAGACTGCTGGATCTGGACGGATCAGACCGCGAAGCCGCTGTTTCCTTGCCCAGGGGCGGCGTTTTTCAGCGCAGCGGACAGATCTGTCCAGCCGCTTTCGTTCAGTTTGAGCGTGGATCGCGATCATGCGCATAGCGGTGGCGCTCGCAATCGGCGGATAGCGGCGAGGATGGCGCGTACCATCGTGCCGGTGACAGCGACCTCGGCCAGCTGGAAGGTGATGGTGCGGGCGTGACGGACCACACGTGCCCCGATCTTGATCAGCTTCAGTTGCAGGCTGGTCAACGACCAGTCGGCCATGGCTTCGGGCAGCTCGATGCAGCGCAAGAAGGTGGCCAGGTTGTACGCCAGGGCGTGCAGTTGCAGCCGCACCTCATTGTCGCGGAACTTCCGGCACGACAGCCGCGTCCAGCGAAAGGCGTATTTGCCCTCTTTGATGTGCTGCTCGGCGGTGCCGCGCTGGTTGTAGAACCGCACCACCCAGTCCGGCTCCATCGGCAGGTTGGTGACGATGAAGCCGACACGCGGGAACAGTTCGCCCGGATGCCATTCGATCTTGGCGATCACCCGGCGTTCCTTGTCCCAGGACGCCGCCTGATACTCGAATTCCTCGAAGAACCGCTTGACCTTGGTCAGTGACGGCCGCCCGACAGGGCGCGTTAGCCGATGCGCGATCTTGTCCTTGAGGACCGCGTTTGCGGGCAGCCGGATGGCGTAGAAGAACCGCGCTTCTTCCAATCGCTCATAGATCGCCGGGATCGCGTAGGCAGCATCGGCCCGGAAGAACCTGCCACCAAGGTCGCGCTCCGCGTAGCGCGCAATGACGGGGTCGAGAACATCACGCCAGCCATCGGCGCTGTGGACGTTGCCATGGCGCAGGGCGCAGCGTTCCAGCATCCCGAACTGGTTGAACAGAAAGTTGGGGTGATAGCAGCTACAGTCGAAATGGCCATTCCAGGCGGACCCTTCCTGGTCGCCATGGGTCGGGCTGACCGAGCTGTCCATGTCCAGAACGATGTACTTCAGCCCGTTACGGTCATGGAACCGGTCGATCCATTGCCCGTTCAGGTCGGCCAGCGCGGCACGGTTCCCGGCCAGAGCCAGCGTCTCGGTCTCGAACCGTCCCATCTGCGATGCCGAGGCCGCTTGTGCATCGACCGCTCTGCCGCCGACAACTTGGCGCATGACCGGATCGCAGGCGAGACGGTTGGCGTCGTTGACATCCTCGTATCCGGCCAGCCGCCCAAAGACTGATTGCCGGAACAGGCCGTCGAGCCGATGGACCGTGTTCTTGCCAGAGCGAGTATCGCGCAGCGCCGCTGACGCCAAATCGGACAACCCGAGCGCGTCATCAAGCTCGCGCATCACCAGAAGGCCGCCGTCGGAACTGAGCTGCGTGCCGCGAAATTCCAGCCGCACGCGAGGGTCGAAATCCACCCGATCTGCCCGTTGCAAGCCCGCACCCTCTGGGTGATCCATGAAACGCGCCCCTCGCAGCCTTCAACACCATGTTTTATATAGGAAATATAATGGTCAGGACAGCGAAATCAGCGCCTTACTTGGGAAATGTGGGTTAAAGGGGTTTTCTGCACTCAGCCCCACTCGACCCCCAATGTACCAAACCTGCTCTTCGTGATCGAATTCGACCAGCCCCCTGCCCTCAAGGGTTACAAGGATACGGTAGACGGTCGCTGGCGATTGGCGCATCTCATCTGCCAACTTAGAGAGCGGCTTGCCCTGCGCTTCGCTGAGATACTCGAACACCTCCATGGCCCGGTCGAGCGATTTGATCGTGTTCTGCGCGGTCTTGTCCGTCCAGCCACGGGGCCTTCCGCGTGCTTTCCGACCAGTTCCTGAACCATTGTCTCGAGATTCCATAAGAACCCTTCGTTTCTATGTGAAAGACGAAATCACCATGTGAAAAATATAACGCACTGACAACACTCATCTTTACGCATTAACCCAAAAACTGAAACCCTATTTCAAAAAAATATCGGTTCGCCCTGGTCCGGTCTATTGTGAAGCCAACAACGGAAGGAGACCGTCCATGAGCTTTCAAAATCCCGTTTTCATCCCGGGCCCGACCAACATTCCCGAGAGCCTGCGCAAGGCTTGCGACATGCCTACGATCGACCACCGGTCACCGCTGTTTGGGCAAATTCTACATCCCGCTCGCGCAAGTGTTCGTAAGATCCTCAAAAGCGACAACGCAGAAATCTTCATTTTTCCGTCCACCGGCACGGGGGGGTGGGAAACTGCGCTGACCAACACGCTCTCATCGGGTGACAAAGTGCTTGCGGCACGCAACGGTATGTTCAGCCATCGTTGGATCGATATGTGCCAGCGTCATGGTCTTGCTGTGCAGACAGTCGAAACCGCATGGGGCGCAGGGATCCCGGCGGATCGCTACGAAGAGATCCTGACCGCTGACAAAAGCCATGAGATCAAGGCCGTTCTTGCCACGCATAATGAAACAGCCACCGGCGTGAAATCAGACATTGCGGCCGTGCGCCGTGCGCTGGACGCATCGGGCCATCCAGCGATGCTGTTGGTGGATGGTGTTTCGTCAATTGCCTCAATGGATTTCCGTTTCGACGAATGGGGCGTGGATGTTGCCGTGACCGGGTCACAAAAAGGCTTCATGCTGCCCGCTGGCCTCGCCATTGTTGGCTTCTCACCCAAGGCGATGGAGGCCACCAAAACCGCCACTCTGCCCCGCACGTTTTTCGACGTACACGACATGGCCAAAGGCTACGCGAACAACGCCTATCCCTATACGCCTGCTGTGGGACTGCTGAACGGTCTGAACCAAGCCTGCAACATGCTGCTGACCGAAGGTCTGGAGAACGTGTTTGCCCGGCACTTCCGGATTGCGGAGGGTGTGCGCGCGGCGGTGGGCGCTTGGGGCCTTGAACTTTGCGCCACGGACCCTTCGGTTTACTCTGACACTGTCAGCGCCATTCGGACGCCCGAAGACTTCAACGCCACCGATATCGTGACACATGCTGCCAACAAGTATGGCGTGGCCTTTGGCGTGGGGCTCGGTGAGGTCGCGGGCAAGGTCTTCCGGATTGGCCACCTCGGCAGCCTGACGGATGTCATGGCACTCTCTGGCATCGCGACCGCAGAAATGTGCATGGTCGATCTTGGATTGGACATCAAACTCGGCTCCGGGGTCGCGGCGGCCCAAGAATACTATCGCGGCCATACCGCGGCAGCGCAAAAAGACGCGGCGTGATGAAGGATTACCAGATGTACATCCCGACTTACGAGGACATGTTGGACGCCCACGCGCGGATCAGCCCCTATATTCGCCGCACGCCTGTCCGCACCTCGGACTACCTCAACGAACTGGCCGGTTGCGAACTGTTCTTCAAATGCGAGAACTTTCAGGAGCCCGGTGCCTTTAAGGTGAGGGGCGCCTCGAACGCGGTGTTCGGGCTTAGCGAGGAGCAGGCGGCCAAAGGCGTCGCAACACATTCCTCGGGCAATCATGCATCCTGCCTGTCTTATGCCGCTATGAAGCGCGGCATTCCATGCAACGTGGTGATGCCCCGCACAGCCCCTCAGGCAAAGAAGGATACGGTGCGCCGTTTTGGCGGTGTCATTACCGAATGCGAGCCGTCGACCAGTTCCCGTGAGGCGACCTTTGCCGAGGTGCAAGCTGCGACAGGGGGCGATTTCGTACACCCCTACAACGATCCCCGAGTGATCGCCGGACAGGGCACATGTTCGAAAGAATTCATTGAGCAGACAGATGGTCTTGACGCTGTGGTAGCACCAATTGGTGGTGGTGGCATGATATCGGGCACCTGCCTCACCCTCGCGACCCTCGCGCCCGAAACTCATATCATCGCGGCCGAGCCCGAACAGGCAGACGACGCTTACCGCAGCTTCAAGGCGGGCCATATTATCGCCGACGATGCCCCCAAGACCATTGCCGACGGGCTTCTGGTCCCGCTCAAGGACCTGACTTGGCATTTTGTCTCAAACCACGTGTCCGAAATCTACACGGCGTCAGAGCAAGAGATCATTGAGGCGATGAAGCTGACCTGGAAGCATCTGCGCGTGGTCATGGAGCCATCCTCTGCTGTGCCGCTCGCGACAGTTCTCAAGAACCCCGAAGCCTTTAGGGGCAAGCGCGTCGGCCTGATCATCACGGGCGGCAATGTCGACCTCGACAAGCTGCCGTGGCTGAACGCCGCCTGATCTCAAATATCGACTGAAAAACGAAGGAGCACGGACATGAAAGATATGACCAATCTCGACGAATTCGAAGTGGGCTACGATATCCCGGCAAAACCGGGCATGGATGAGGCCGACATCCAAACACCGAGCCTTGTGCTTGATCTTGACGCGCTGGAGCGCAACATCAAGAAAATGGGAGACTACGCCAAGGCGCATGGCATGCGCCACCGGACCCACGGCAAGATGCACAAGTCGGTCGATGTCCAAAGGCTTCAAGAAAAGCTCGGCGGTGCATGCGGTGTCTGCTGCCAAAAAGTCTCAGAGGCCGAAGTCTTTGCGCGGGGCGGCATCAAAGATATCCTCGTCTCGAACCAAGTGCGCGATCCTGCCAAGATCGACCGCCTCGCCCGTCTGCCCAAGCTTGGCGCCCGCACGATCTGTTGCGTTGACGACCTTGCCAATGTGGCTGATCTGTCATCGGCGGCGCAAAAACATGGCACCGAGATCGAATGTCTTGTCGAAATCGATTGTGGCGCGGGGCGCTGCGGTGTGACCACCACGTCTGACGTGGTGGCGATTGCCAAGGCCATCGACGGTGCCGAGGGGCTCAAGTTCTCCGGCCTGCAAGCCTATCAAGGCGCAATGCAGCACCTCGACAGCTATGACGAACGCAAGGCGAAAATCGATATCGCCGTGGCGATGGTCAAAGATGCGGTCGATACGTTGAAGGCCGAAGGTTTGGACTGTGACATCGTCGGCGGTGGCGGCACTGGCTCCTACTACTTCGAGTCCAACTCGGGTGTGTATAACGAACTGCAGTGCGGCTCCTATGCCTTCATGGACGCGGACTATGGACGCATCCTCGACAAAGACGGCAAACGCATCGACCAAGGGGAATGGGAGAATGCCTTTTTCATCCTCACAAGCGTCATGAGCCATGCAAAGGCGGACAAGGCGATCGTCGACGCTGGCCTCAAGGCTCAATCCGTTGATAGCGGATTGCCAGTGATCTACGGGCGCGATGATGTCGAATATATCAAGTGTTCGGACGAGCATGGGGTGGTGATGGACCCAAACGGCGCGTTGAAGGTCAACGACAAGCTGAAGCTGGTTCCGGGTCACTGCGATCCGACCGCCAACGTCCATGATTGGTATGTCGGTGTTCGCAACGGCAAGGTTGAATGCCTCTGGCCAGTTTCGGCACGCGGTCACGCCTACTGATCTAGCGATGTAAGACAACTGCCCCATGTGTCTGCTTCCGGCGGGCACATGGGCGAACTGATTTGAAGCGTGTCAGAATACTCTTTTCCGCCCCAACCTGCGGCGCGACGTTCTCAAGCCATTGGCGAACCTCTCGGAGTCTTCTGAAACGAAATATTTGGAGAGAAACATGCTGATCGTACCTGAACGTGAGATCGCCAACCTAATGACCCGCGAGGCAGCTTTTGATGCTATCGAGAAAGTCTTTGCCGCAATGGCCTCCGGCGACGCCTACAACTTCCCTGTCGTACGCGAAGCGATTGGGCACGAAGAGGCGCTTTACGGGTTCAAAGGCGGATTTGATCGCGCCGGGTTGAGCTTGGGGTTGAAGGCCGGTGGATACTGGCCGAACAATCTTGAAAAACGCAACCTGATCAACCACCAGTCCACTGTTTTCCTATTTGATCCTGACACCGGCAAGGTCAAAGCGATGGTCGGTGGCAATTTGCTGACAGCGTTGCGTACGGCGGCGGCTTCGTCGGTTTCAATCAAACACTTGGCACGTGAAAACGCGACCGTCATCGGCATGGTAGGCGCAGGCCACCAAGCCACCTTCCAGCTACGGGCCGCATTGGAGCAGCGAAAGTTCGAGAAGGTGATCGGCTGGAACTACCACCCAGAGATGCTGCCCAATATCGAGAAAGTCGCGCATGAGGCTGGGGTTCCCTTTGAAGCCGTCGATCTGCCCGGCATGACCGAAGCCGACGTCATCATCTCGATCACCTCCGCCTTTTCACCGTCTTTGATGGCCGATCACGTCAGCCCCGGAACCCATATCGCATGTATGGGCACCGACACCAAAGGCAAACAGGAGGTCGAAGCGGCCTTGCTGGCACGGGCCTCGGTGTTCACCGATGAGGTCGCCCAGTCCGTGAGCATCGGCGAGGCGCAACATGCCATTGCTGAAGGGCTTATCAAGGACACGGATGTTGCCCAACTTGGCGCGGTCATCAATGGGACCAATCCGGGCCGCACGTCGGATCATCAAATCACACTGTTCGACGGGACCGGCGTGGGCCTTCAGGACCTCGCGGTGGCAGCCAAAGTCGTTGATTTGGCCGTTGAACAGGGCGTCGCAATCGACGTGGACTTCTAGGCCAAGGCACATTGAACTGGCCCAGAAACCGAAAGACTTTCTTTCAGCGCACAAACGGTAGGTTTCATGTTTTTGCCAATATCCCTGCTGTTTGTGGGGGCGGTTCTTGTGTTGAATGGTCTTTGGATGTCTGGGCGCATCTCGGATCGAGAGATTGTTGTCGTCAACTTTGCCACAGCGGCAATTACCGCCACAGTCGCCGCTGTGTCACTCGTGCGCGCCACGACCGGGGATGAAATCCGCTCTGTTGCCCTGACGCTGCTGTTCAGCGCGACCTACCTTTGGGTGGCGGTTAACCGGTTGAATGGAGCTGATGGCCGCGGTCTGGGATGGTTCAGCCTGTTTGTCTCTCTTTCCGTGTTGCCTCAGGCCTTTTTAGCCCTCGCCTCTGCGGCGAAATTCATTGATATCTGGCTGGGCATTTGCTGGCTTACTTGGTCGGGTCTTTGGTTCATGTATTTCGCCACTTTGACGATGAAGAAACCGGTTCAAGACCAAACAGCAGTTGCCACACTCCTAAGCGGCGTGCTGACTGCCTGGCTGCCCGCCCTTTTCCTGATGTACGGAGCTTGAACGTGACCCGCCAGCTAAGTGTCTTTATCAACGGTTTTGGGCGCATCGGCAGGACTTTGCTGCGCCAGATTTTACAAAATGAAAGCCAGTCCGCCGTCAAAGTCGTTGGCATCAACGATATCGCGCCACTCGAAACTTGCGCGTACCTGCTGCGCTACGACAGTGTTTTCGGCCCTTTGCCCCTCCAAGTGGAAACGGGAGATCGCCAGATAACAATTGGCGGTCGCCCCATCCCATTTACCTGCGAACCGGACCTGCGGGCCTTGGATTTACGCGGTGTGGATGTTGTTTTGGAATGCACCGGAAGGGTCAAGGATAGAGACTTTGCAGAAGCAGGCATCGAGGCTGGGGCATCGAATATTCTGATTTCCGGCCCGTCCGAGGTCGCCGACCAGACGGTTGTCTTGGGCGCCAATGAACAAGAACTTGGCGATGCGCGGATCGTGTCCAATGCGTCTTGTACGACCAATGCGATCGCCCCCCTCCTCCGCACGATTGATCTAGGGCTCGGAATTTCCAGAGCACATATCACGACCATTCATTGCTACACCGGGAGCCAACCGACTGTTGACCAGCCCGGTGCCAGTCTTGAAAGAAGCCGTGCTGCTGCTGTCTCAATGGTTCCGACAACAACCAGCGCGCTTAATCAGATCTTTAACGTATTGCCAGAATTTCACGGACGCCTCAGTGTCAGCGCCGTCCGGGTTCCCTGCATCTCAGTATCCGCAATCGACGCGACGCTGCAAATCTTGGAAAAGCCCGAAGGTTCATTTGTCGAGTTCTTGCGCGAAGCCTTTGCAGACTCGACCCTCATTGGTCTGACAGAAGACCCCTGTGTTTCGACCGATTTTCGGAGCCGCCCTGAATCTCTGGTGATCGCCCTTCCCGAAACGCAATCAATCGAACAGCGCCAGCTGCGCGTCTTTGGCTGGTACGACAACGAATGGGGCTTCTCTGCACGCATGCTTGAAATGGCGGAACGCCTCGCGGCGAGAAGCCGGTGATCTGCCGGGAATGACGCACCTCTGAAAGGTTAAAGATATATTCCAGAAGAGGGCCGCGCTCTGTGAGCGATGTCTGAACCTTGGGCAAACCAGCGCTGGCGAGCTGCACGTTGGCACAGGTGCAGCGATCGTTGCGGCCTTTGGACGTGGCATCGCCTAGTGTTTTGAAACCCCCATGTATCCTTTATCGGTTTGAGCCGTCCCCTTTGACGCTGCTTTCCGCTAGGCTGGCCAAGTCCCGAGATAAACCCGGCGATCCCGGCAGGTACTTCTTCCAGCCCTAGCAGTTACCCACGAAAAAAATGCGGCACAGAAACCTGCGCCGCATGTGCTTTTCCTATTTCGCAGCAATCATCTTACCGCGAATGTGGCATCAGACGCGGTCACTCTGCGCGAGTGATCCGCTCCCCTGTCCTGCCATACCACCAGAGACTTCCTCGGTGGCTTCACCCGAAAGCTCCTCGGGCAGCACAAGATTAAGAACGATGGCGATGAGGGCCGCGGGCAGAATGCCCGAAGTCCCTAGGACTTTCAGCGTGCCCGGCAGATACTGAAGCGCATCCGGCTCAAGCTGCAGGCCCAGACCAAGCGACAGCGCGATGGCAAAAATTACCATGTTGCGACGGTTCCAGTTCACATCGGACAGCATCGAGATACCAGCCGCGACCACCATGCCGAACATCACGATGACACCACCGCCCAGCACTTCGATCGGGATCGAAGAGATCACCGCACCGATTTTGGGAACAAGACCGCATATGATCAGAAAAATCGCTCCGATTGTAACGACCATCCGGCTCATCACACCCGTCATGGCGATGAGACCTACGTTCTGACTGAACGACGTATTGGGCAGCGCGCCGAACATGCCCGAGATGGCCGTGCCGATCCCATCTGCATAGGTCGCCCCTTGGATTTCGCGGTCGCTCGCCTCACGGCCTGCGCCCCCTTTGGTGATCCCGGAAACATCGCCAACAGTTTCGATGGCCGAGACGAAAGACATGGCACAAAAGCCGATAACCGCGGCGGCCGAGAATTCGATGCCAAAGTGTAGCGGGTTCGGCAGCGCAAAGCTTGCCGCTTGACCTACGCTGCCAAGATTGACCTGACCAAGCGCAAAGGCGACGACATAGCCAACCAAAAGACCGATCAGAACGGCCGACACAGAAAGCATGCCGCGTGTGAAGAACTTCAGGCCGAGGGTCACCAAAATCACGGTACCTGCCATGAACCAGTTGAGCCCGGAGCCGTATTCTTCGGTGCCGATTGCAGGCACACCCCCTGCCGCATATTGAACACCGACCTTGACCAGAGCCAGACCAATCATGGTCACGACCAAGCCAGTGACCAGCGGCGGCAGTGCAAAACGAAGCTTGCCGATGAATAGCCCCAAAAAGGCGTGGAACAGGCCACCGGCGACGATACCCCCCATCAGGACCGCAATCGCGTCCACGCCCTTCCCGGCGACAAGCGGGATCATAATTGGAATAAAGGCAAACGATGTGCCCTGCACGATCGGCAAGCGCGCGCCAATCGGACCTACGCCGACCGACTGAAACAGCGTCGCGACCCCGGCAAAGAACATGGACATCTGTATCATGTAGATCATTTGCGGGAAATCAGGGCTGTTTGAGCCAAAGCCGAAACCTGCAGCGCCGCACACGATGATCGCCGGAGTGACGTTCGATACGAACATCGCCAGCACGTGCTGGATCCCCAGCGGCACCGCTTTTGTGAGCGGCGGGGTGTAATTTGGATCGCGGAGTTGGTCCGGCGTTCCGATGGATGCATCAGACATTATAATTGTCCCTCCCTATGGATGCGTGAGCCGGCGTTTTTTTTTGCCGAGTTATTTATTGTCGCTCGATGATGAATGGCTCATCGAACCAATGTTCCTCCAGATTTGGCCCCTCGCCGACGCGGTCGACAACCATGAAAAGCCCCGGATCGGACAGCGGACACAAAACCCCGTGCCAGACGTTGCGCCCGATGTTCACGCCCTGCCCCGGCCCAGCAATAAAGGCCCGTGGCGCAACCGGAGCACCGTCTTTATCTTCGGCTAGCACGACCAGATATTCGCCTTCCTGCATCGGCAGAAAAGCTTGGCTGCCCAAAGGGTGACGCTCCATCATTTCCATTTTGAAAGGCAGGGAGAACGATGTGGATTGAAAGACGCTGACCCCTACGCGACCATCAACGTCGAGGGTCGCCCGATCATGAAAACGTCCGCAACGCCCTTGGTTTATGAGCTTGTCGGGCGTGTCTGATGCATCGATCAGTTCTGCTAGCCCGGCAATGGCATCGGAATTAATTGTGGTTGCCGTCAAAACGTTGTTCATGATGCAAACCTCTCAATCAGGCGCAGTTCTGCAATGCGCTCAACCTGTCGGCAGGCTTCGGAGAACTCGGTATCGCGGTTATTTTTGATACGGCGGTGAAACGCTTCGAGAATGCTCGATTTGGTGTTGTCCTTCACGGCGATGATGAAAGGAAAGCCGTGCCGCTCAACGTATTCAGCGTTGAGGTTCTGGAAGGTCTCCCGTTCTTCGTCGGTCAGCAAATCCAGTCCGGCACCCGCCTGTTCGGCAGTGCTTTCCTTTGTGAGGCGCCCGGCTGCCGCCAGTTTTCCCGCCAAGTCAGGGTGGGCGGTCAGCACACCCAGCCGCTGTTCTTCGGATGCGTCACGGAACACACGCGCCAGTGCGTTGTGAATGCCTGCTGCATTGTCATGGGTCGCGCCGAGTTCAAGATCAAAGGCACCCTCGGCAATCCAAGGGCTGTGTTCGAACATGCCACCAAATTCCGCGACAAAGGTTCCCCTGTCCATATCAGATGGCGCGGTCCCCTCGGCAGGCGGGTGCAGGCTTGCCCAGTGATCGGCGATCTGTTCCCGTGTGGCGAACCAGACCCCGTCGTGTTTCGCGAAATGTTCCAAGGCGCGTTTCAACGCCATTGCGCGCCCCGGACGCCCGATAAGACGACAGTGCAAGCCGATCGAAAGCATCTTGGGCGCACCTTCGGCACCCTCGGCATAGAGCATGTCAAAACTATCCTTGAGATAGCTCTCAAACTGATCACCGTTCGTGTATCCCGCTTGAATCGCAAAGCGCATGTCGTTGCAGTCCATCGTGTAAGGCACGATCAACTGGTTCTTACCGCCAGCCCGCACCCAGTAGGGCAAATCATCAGCATAGCTGTCGGCGATATAGGCGAAATCGCCCTCCTCGGCGGCAAGGTCCACAGTGTTCATAGAGCAGCGTCCGGTGTACCAGCCGCGCGGGGCCTCCCCCACCACTTCGGTATGCAGGCGGATTGCCTCGCGGATCTGGGCGCGCTCTTCCTGCGGCTCCATATCCTTGTGTTCGATCCATTTCAGACCATGGCTGGCAATCTCCCAGCCCGCCTCCTTCATCGCCTTGAGCTGCTGGGGCGCCCGCATAAGAGCGGTTGCTACACCATAAACAGTAATTGGCGTGTTTTTGAGCAGTTTGTGAACACGCCAGAACCCGGCGCGGCTGCCGTATTCATAGATCGATTCCATGTTCCAATGGCGTTGACCCTGCCAGGGTGCGGCCCCGGTTATCTCTGATAGGAACGCTTCAGACGCAGCATCACCGTGGAGAATATTGTTTTCCCCACCTTCTTCATAGTTCAGCACGATCTGAACGGCGATTTTTGCGCCATTCGGCCATTGCGCCGCTGGTACAGCGCCACCATAGCCGGTCATATCTCTTGGGTAACGTTTCACGCAAATATTCCTTTTCTTCAAAACCCAACCTAAACAGGAAAAATGGATCTGTTTTTCAAAAAAAATTTAAAGGAGCCTTCTGTTAGTGGAGATTTGTCACTTAAAGGCATTCAGCCTAGAAACAGACAGCGTTTCAGGAGAAGTTAAAAATGGCCGGCTATCTTACAACTCATGTCCTCGACACCGCCCTTGGGTGTCCCGCCGAAGGGCTGAAAATTGAATTGTTTCGCATCAGCGGTGTTGAACGGCATCTGTTGAAAACGCTTATGACGAACAACGACGGGCGCACTGACGAACAAATCCTGCCTGAAGCAGAGTTCGAAGTGGGCGAATATGAACTGGTGTTCCACGCAGGCCCTTATCTGGATGCAAGCGGCACGCCGCCTGAAGACCCCCGGTTTCTAGGCGTCATACCGATCCGCTTTGGGATGTCCGAGCAATCGCACTACCACGTGCCCTTGTTGCTTTCTCCTTTCGGATACTCAACATATCGCGGAAGCTGAGGCTTCGGCCTACTGATTGCTTCGCTAGATTGTCGCAGCGATGCGATCTATCATGAACTCCATGAAAAGGCGCGTTTTCGGATCCTGTCTACGGCGATGCGTGAATAGGCACGCCATCTGGATCGGCTCGGGAGGCGTCTTTTCGGCGACAGGCACCAAAGCGCCGGTCCGCAAGTGTTCTGCAATTTCGAAAACGGGCTTCATTGCGACGCCATGACCGGCAAGTGCCCAATCGGTGAGCACGTCCCCGTCATCTGACTCATAGCGCCCCAAGACACGAAATCGCTTGGGGCCATCCGGTGTCGTTAGCCGCCATTGAAATTCGGTCGCCCCCGGGAAGCGAAGGCTCAGGCATTCATGCCCCTCCGCCACCAGCGCGCTTCCGCTGTCGGGCATGCCACGGCGCGCAATATAGTCCGGCGATGCGCAGAGCACCCGCTCCACGTCTGCGATTTTCCGGATGCGCAGATTGCTATCTTCGGGCTGCCCCAGAAAGAATGCCAAATCCAGACCCTCTGTGGTCAAGTCCACTTTCCGGTCGGACAAACGCAACCTCACGCTGACTTCGGGATAGTTCTTTAAGAAACCGGGGACTTGCGGGGCGATTAACCTACGACCGACACCTAAAGGCGCCGCAACATAGAGCGATCCTTTCAGGTTCTCGGTGATGTTGACGATCTGCGCCTCGGCGCTTTCGACGGCTTCGAGTATTTCAGTCGCGCCGCGGTAGAACGACTTGCCCTGCTCGGTCGGGGATAGACTGCGTGTCGTCCGTTGAAACAGCCTCACGCCAAGCCGTTCTTCTAATTGCGAAATCCGTGACGACGTAACAGCTGGAGATATCCGCAAATCCCGCCCCGCGGCAGACATGCTGCCCAGTTCATAGACGCGCACAAAAGTGCGGATGTTATCGAAGTAGGACATTATTCTGTCTTTTTTGATGCTGCTTGGTCCTTTACGGCGATACCAGAACAAACCTGTCTCGCCTAGGGTGTTAGAAAATTCGAATCTAAGGAGACCAGCCATGTACGATTTGGCAATTCTGTGGGACTGGATCGCGTTCAGCGTCCGCTGGCTACACGTGATCACTGCAATGGCGTGGATCGGTGCGTCGTTCTATTTTATCGCGCTCGATCTAATGCTTAAACCAAACGACGCCCTGCCCGACGGCGCCTACGGCGAAGAATGGGAAGTACATGGCGGGGGGTTCTATCACACAGTCAAATATCTGGTCGCGCCCGCCCGGATGCCAGAGCACCTGACATGGCACAAATGGCAAAGCTACAGCACTTGGTTGTCAGGGGCGGCGCTCTTGATGATCATCTACTGGGTCGGCGGTGAATTGTTTCTGCTCGACCCCACCAAAGCCGATATTTCGCTGTTTCAGGGCATCCTGATCTCCGGCGGCTCCCTGACGATTGGCTGGTTGCTCTATGATGCAATGTGCAAATCCAAATTGGCCGACCACCCCACAGTTCTGATGCTGCTTTTGTTCGTAATCCTTGTGATCATGTCATGGGGATACAACCAAATTTTCACCGGCAGGGCGGCGTTGCTGCATCTCGGCGCTTTCACGGCGACGATCATGACCGCCAATGTGTTTTTTCAGATCATGCCCAACCAACGGGTCGTTGTCGAAGACCTTAAGGCCGGTCGCACACCTGACGCGAAATACGGCAAGATCGCCAAGGTGCGCTCGACCCACAACAACTACCTTACCTTGCCGGTGGTGTTCCTGATGCTGTCGAACCATTACCCGCTGGCATTTGGAACAGAGTTCAGCTGGATCATTGCCAGCCTGATCTTTTTGACCGGTGTCACCATTCGCCACTACTTCAACACGATGCACAAAACCGGTTCCGGTCCGCATTGGACTTGGGCGGTGACCGTGCTGCTTATGGTTTTGATCGCATGGCTTTCCACCATCAGAACGGGGGAGACATGGGAGGACGCAGAAGCCCGAGATCTGACGGCATATGAGCAGGCCTATGCCTCTGCTGAGGGGTTTGAGAGCGCCTACGACTCCGTCATTGGCAACTGCTCAATGTGCCATGCCCGTGAGCCGGTCTGGGGCAACATGCAGTGGGCGCCAAAGGGGGTCTACCTTGAGACCCCCGGCGACGTCGCGCGTCATGCGGACCAGATCTATCTCCAAGCGGGCGTGAGCCACGCCATGCCCCCGCCAAATGCCGTACAAATGGACGAGGAAGCGCGACGCAATATTGTCGCTTGGGTGCGCGAAGTGCGTAGCCAGTAACGTGAGTTGCCCCAGATTTGTAGACGCTTTGCTTGGTAATTTTTGGAACCAAGGAGAGACGGTTATGAACAAGGGAATACGGTTTACGGACGAGTTCAAATAGGACGCTGTGGCTCAGGTTGTCGAGCGTGGTTACGCGGTCAGCGAGGTTGCTGAGCGATTGGGGATCAGCACGAAATCGCTGTACACATGGAAGGCTCAGTTTGCGAAGCCACCACGCGCCCGATCTGAGGTTGCGGAACAGGCCGCTGAGATCAAGCGGCTGAAGCGAGATCTGGCCCGGGTGACCGAGGAACGCACTATTCTAAAAAAATGCGACCGCGTACTTTGCGCGCGAGTCTCAGTGAACTACGCGTTCATTGAAGCTCACCGTGCGGCGTTTTCTGTGCGCTCGATGTGCCGTGTTCTGGCTGTGCGTTTCAGTGGCTTCTACGCATGGCTTAAAGAACCGTTAAGCCAGCGTGCGCTTGAAGATGCGCGCAGACAGATCTGATCCACCACGCATGGGCTGATAGCGGAAAAGTCTATGGATATCGCAAGCTGACCGGCGACCTGCGCGATGCTGGCGAGACTTGTTCAGAGAACCGTGTAGCACGCTTGGCCAGCCTTGCAGGTATCGCAGCACAGATTGGTTATAAAGTCGCCCTGGTCGTGACGGAGGGAAGCCCGCTGTCGTTGCTGACAATACGTAACCAAGTCATTGGTACCGCGGTTTTTGCGGCCTGACTGCTTGCTTCTGGCTTTAACGATTTCCAGTTCCACGGCAGCAGCTCATCCAGCTGGTTGATCTTGTGGTCGTGGATGCGGTCGGGAACGTCCGCGAGATAGGCCTGTTGATGGAGGTCGTTTAGCTTGGCTGTTTCGATGATGGTCATGGCGCGAGCCAAAGTTTCCGCACCTGTGTCGGCCCCTGCATAGAGCCAGATGAGATGACCGTTTTCCGTGACTGCAGTGCATAATCGTGCGGCGAGGAAAGGAGAACTGTTATGGATAATTTTGATGCCTATGTGGGTCTCGATGTACACAAGGATACAATCGCTGTGGCTTTTGCTGAAGGCGAACGATCCGGCGAGGTTTGCTCTTTGGGTTCAATCCCGAACGAGACGACCGCCATCAATCGAATGGTCAAGAAATTGGCGGTCAGGTTTGAAGCGATATCTTTTGCCTATGAAGCAGGTCCGTGCGGCTATGGCCTGCACCGCCATCTTATCGGACTCGGACATGTCTGCGACGTCGTTGCACCCTCCAGAACCCCTGTTCAGCCGGGAAAGCGGCGCATGAAGAACGATACGATCGACGCGCTGAATCTGGCCCGATTGCACCGGGCCGGTGAACTCACCTATATCTGGACACCGGATGCGACCCACGAGGCGATGCAGGACCTGGTCAAGGCGCGGCGCATATCCTCTCATCAAGTTCGTAAGGCACGCCAGCGCATCAGCTGCTTCTTGCTGAAGCACGGCCGGCGCTATGAACGGAAGAAATGGGGACATCGACATCGGGTCTGGCTGGCGGATCTTCAATTCGGTCATGTTGCAACGCAATTCGCTTTGCAGAGCTATCTCAATGAAGAAGAGCAAGCTGTTGATCGACGGGCCCAGATTGACGGACAGATTGAAAACCTGATGTCAGACTGGGTTTTGGCCCCGATCGTGCGAGAACTCACAGCCCTTCGCGGTCTTGACATAGTGATAGCCGCAGCGGTTGTCGCCGAAGTCGGCGATTTTGCTCGGTTTGAAAACCCACGTCGTCTGATGAGCTACTTTGGCCTGGTGCCGGGGGAATTCTCAAGTGGGTCCAGCATACGCCCGCGCGGGATCACTAAGGCAGGATCCTCGGACGTTCGCGCGCTCTTGTTCGAGGCTGCCTGGCTCTACCGGCTGAAGCCAAAGGTGGGTCAATGGTCGCTGGTTCGACAAAAAGACCTGTCTCAGGCGGCGAAGGATATCGCCTGGAAAGCGCAGTTGCGATTGTATGGCCGATATCAACGTCTCACGCAGATACGCCACAAACGCAGTCAGGTGGCTGTGACAGCTGTCGCGCGTGAACTGGTTGGATTTATCTGGGCGATTGCTCGCAATGCAGAAGGCGAAATGGCCGTACGATAGAGCAATCCCGGGCCGAACAAATCTGGTGGTCTGTATGCAGAACGTTGAGACCGGTTAAGGGAATCCTTGGGCAAGAATTTGGAGCCGGCAAACCGGATCTCCGCAGCTAGATTAAGGCAGCCCTTTACGCCGTACCATCAATATGGGGCCGAACAGGATCCCCGAATGAGAGTTTGAGCAACCGTCGCGTTGAACTCAGCGCTCTGCACCAGCCCATCAGCCAGAAGTCCACAAACGTCGTACCGGCGATCGGTAAAATGCGCCTAAAATCTTGACAACGGTCATGAGAGTTCTTTCGCCCAATACCAATAGGGCGCAGAGCCCGCTCTGCTGGGTTGTTGTCGATTGCAACCCGACCATCGGACAGGAACAGGCTGGAGGTATCCCTTCGACTGAGGCCATAGCGGAAGGCCTTGGCCAGATCGCGCTTGCCGGGAATACGCATGAGCTGTTGTTCGGACCAATCAAAGAAGGCCTCCACCCTTGGTTGGCTCAGCCTTTTAATACCGATGTCGCGCAATAGACGTTCAACAGTGCAGCGGGCGACATCAAACCTCTTTCGCTTCATTGCGCGGCACAGCTTACGTGTGCCATACACCTCAAGGTTTTCCTCCCAGACACGCTTCATTTCTGGGCGTAGTTCCGCGTCCCGTTTGGCCCGATCTGACGCTTTGCCAGGGTCATTCTCCACGGCTAGATGAGCGTAGAACGTCGAGAGGGCAATTTGCAAAACACGGCAGATCGGCTCGACCCCACACACTTCCCGGTGCTCTTTGATAAACGCAATCATTTCCGAAACGGGCGGACGAGCTCCGTCCCGCTGCGCGGCAGTCGCCGCTTGCGGCGATGAGAGCGCGCGCAAAATACGCAGATGCTTTCTTCAGGATCTCGTTGGCCTGCCGGAGCTGACGGTTTTCGCGCTCAAGTGCTCTGATCCGATCCCGTTCGGAAGTCGTCACACCATCGCGTCGACCGCTGTCCGTTTCAGCTCGCCTAACCCACGCACGTAGCGTATCCGGCCCACAACCAATCTTAGGTGCAATCGATTTGATCGCTGCAGACTGGCTGTCAAATTCACCCTGATGTTCGAACACCATCCGCAAAGCACGTTCGCGCACTGCAGGTGAATATCTGTTTCCACATTTGTTTTTTTCCACAACCCAGTATCCTTACTTCTGGGTCTCCGGCAAAAAAGCGGTGGGACAATCGCTCACATCAAGCTCTTTTCACCACGGTCTCACTTTGAAGGCCCACTCCCGTTTCGAATTTCGGCACCGCTGACGTGACTTCATCTGCCGAAGGCCACGTGACGAGGAGGATCGCACTGCCTGTCACGCGATGTTCCCGTAAAACAGTCGCCATCGTAGCGACAGTTGCTTCTAAATACCGTTGGCCTTGTTTGGTTACCTCAACACAAATATCCACCGAGCAGTCCGGCGGCATCCCTTGTTGCATCCACAGGCCGGACAGACGGCTGGCCTGAGAGACCGACATATAAAGCGCGGTGGTGGTGCCGGGACCGGACAGGCGGATGCTGTCGGGCATTGGGTCTTCGGCACTGCCGGTGCCTGTCGCCAGCACAAGGGTATTGGCGACACCCCGCTCTGTCAGGCTGCGGGTAAGCCCGGCGGCGGCGGCACAGGCAGCAGTCACACCGGGCACGATTTCGATTGGAATACCGGCGTCACGCGCGGCATCCACTTCCTCGGCAGCGCGTCCAAACACCCCGGGATCTCCGGATTTCAACCGCACAACGCGACGGCCCTTCTTCGCCTCGGAGACGACCATGCTGTTGATCCGATCCTGCGGCCAGCGATGGGCGCCGACGTGTTTGCCGACGAACACGCGCTCAGCGTCGCGGCGGGCCAGTTCCAGAACCTCTTCATCGACCAACCTGTCGTAAAAGATCACATCCGCTTCCTGAAGCCTTTCGACCGCACGCAGGGTCAACAGGTCGCGCGCGCCGGGGCCAGCGCCGACCAAGGTGATCTGGCCGATACTCTCCCCGATGGTGCCGCCGCTGGCAATGGCGGTTTTGATGTCACGCAAGGCGTCGCGTTCGGCGCCGCGCACCCACTGCCTGCGGGGGGTCCCTTTGAAGACCCACGCCCAGAAGGCGCGGCGCTGTGCCAAGGGAATATTGCCTGCGACACTGGGTCTGAGCCGCCCGGCAAAGGCAGCGAGGCCACCAATGTTCTGCGGCAGAAATCGCTCAATCTTGGTCTTAATCTCGCGCGTTAATACAGGTGCGGTGCCTTCGCTCCCGATCGCTACGACGATGGGGTCGCGATCCACGATGGCGGGCGTGGTCATGTCGCAAAGGTCGGGCTGGTCGACCACATTCACCGGGCAGCCTGCCGCCTTGGCGAGCGCATGCGCCGCCGCATCCAGCGCGGGGCAGCCGGTGCCGACAAAGGCCATGACCGCGTCCTCAAACACCGCCGGCGATAGATCTGAGATCTGCCCTGCCCGCCCGCTGTCCACCAGATCAGCCAGTTCCGCATCAAGCGCCGGGGCCACCAGAACCAGTTCAGCGTCGGTTTTCAGGAGCAACCGCGCCTTCTGTGCCGCCTGCTCTCCGCCGCCGACGATAACAACCCGGCGGCCCGTCGTACGAATGAACATTGGAAAAGATTTCATGGCAATCTCCTGTCAGGCGGCCTGCTCGGCGGTGTCGGGAATACCCAGCGTATCAAGCGCAAGTGCTTTGGTGCCGGTGATGATCTCAGCCTCGAATGCGGTCGGCGTTTGGTGCGCCCACGTCCGGGCTGTATCGGAAGACAGACGGCGGGTTTCATCACAAAGCGCGGGAAAGGTCGCTTCCCAGCTACGCCCCTGCCGCAATCCGAAGGCCGCGATCTCTTTTGAAGGGTGGCGTTCGAACTCCCCGCCGCCACCCTTGATCACGGTCAGGCCATTCAGCCCCAAAAGCGCTGCCGCGTCGGCCTGCAAGAGGCGATAGGACGGGTGAAACACACCCTGCACACTGGCCGACGCAGCGCCCGGGTTCAGCATGCGGCAGACGGTGTTGACGCAGGACCGCAATCCAAAAACCCGCCGCAAATCCAGCAGCCGGAAAAGAGCGGGATGTGCACGTTCCAGCGGCAGATAGGCGATACCGTCGCGATCAAGCAGGCGTGCAATTTCATCAGCGCAGTCTCCAACCCCGATCCCCGCAACGGCTAAGCCGTCCCGCACCTGCGCATCCACGCCATTCCAGCCATGCAACAAGACGCGGTGGCCCGCCTGCGCGACCTCCTTCGCCGACAGCAGGAACCACGGCGCACCGCGTGTGCGGCCGGCGGCATAGCTGGGCCAATCCAGATCGACGGGCGGCAAGGCGGGCATATGCGCCTGCGCCGCGGCGGCAAACCCGGCAATCTCTGGCGCAGTTTCGCCTTTCATACGCAAAAGCATCAAAAGCGCGCCCACGGCCTCGGCATCTGCATCCCCCCGCAACATGGAGGACATGGCATCGAAGGCTTCCTCCAGCGTTAAGGACCGTGACCGCCCGGGCCCGCGCCCCAGCGTGCGAACATGGGCTGACAAGCTCATTCTGCGGCCTCGCGGGTTAAGAGATTGTTCAACAGCTCCGCGATTTCCGGGCGGCAAGAACCGCAGTTGGTCCCAGCCCCCAGTGCTTCGCCGATACTTTCGACTGACATCAGGCCGCGCGTTTCGATCGCTTCAAGGATGGTGTTGATCCCCACGCCAAAGCAGGAACACAAGGTTGGTCCGGGGTTCGGGGCGTCGGCTGCAGGGCGTCCCGTTAATGCGCCAGCCGCACGGGTGCCGGGCAATGCCACGAGGTAATCGCGCATGATCGCGACAGGGGTTGGCGACACAAAGAGCGCGCCCAAAAGCACCCCGTCGGCGTGAGCCGCGATCCGCGCAGAGCCGCGGCGCGCATCTATGATCGTGGTCAGCACAGCAGTCGGCGCGTCAAAGAGCCGCCTTGCCTCGACCTCCCAATCGTCAGGATGCAGGCGGCCAGCCAACTCGGCGCGAAACCCGTGCGATGTCCGCGCCAAGGCCCAGTAGTCGGCGGTCAGGTGCATCGGTTTTTGTGCGATGGTAAAGCCGTACCAGCCTGCATCGAACCGGCGCAGGTCAACAACGCCCGCCTTGCTTTCGGGCTGGCCGGAAACGGGATCGCAGGCCGCCGCGATCAGCGCGTCGATCCGGGCAGAGGGGGCTGTCTCTGCTGTCCAGTGCATTGGGGCAAAGACCTGCCCTTTTTGCACAGCATCGGTGATCCGCGCGCGCAGGATACTGACACCCGTTGGGCTGGAGACCTCGACTAAATCGGAGGGGTGAATGCCCAATGCCGTGGAATCTTCGGGGTGAATTTCGAGAAAGGGTTCCGCCAGATGGGCCGACAATCGCGGGCTTTGGCCCGTGCGGGTCATCGTGTGCCATTGGTCCCGCACGCGGCCTGTGTTCAAACGAAACGGATAGCGTCGCGTCGTCCGGGCCGCTGGCGGCCGCCACGATACGGGCAACAAACGCGCCTTGCCATCTGGGTGAAAGAACTGCCCATCCGCAAAGAACCGCCCGCCCTCGCGCGCCGCGGTGACCGGCCAGCGCTGCGGGGCGAAATCATCATATTGCTGGTCCGTGATCCGGGCCAAACCCGAGATATCAAAATCCCGTCCGAACCGTCCCGCAATGGCTGAAAGGGCTGCATGTTCGCGAAAAATCTCTGCCACGCTGGCAAACTGAAATCCCGTTTCGAACCCCATCCGCCGCCCCACCTCGGTCAGAATATGCCAATCCGGGCGGGTTTGGCCGGGTGCGGGCAGCACGCTGCGCTGGCGGCTGATGGTACGGTCGGAATTGGTAACGGTGCCGTCCTTTTCAGCCCATGCAGTGGCGGGCAAAAGCACGTCGGCCAGCCGCGCCGTGTCGGTCTGATCGGTAATGTCGCTGACAACGACGAAGGGGCATTCGGAAATTGCATCACGCACAGCATCGGCTTCGGGCATGGAGACGGCGGGATTGGTGTGAATGATCCACAGCGCTTTGATCCGCCCGTCGCCCACCGCTTGAAACATGTCGACCGCTTTGAGCCCCGGCTTATCGGGTAGGGAGGGCACGCCCCAGAAATCACGCACGGCAGCACTGTGATCGGCATTCTCCAGTTCCAGATGACAGGCCAACATATTGGCCAGCCCACCAACCTCGCGCCCGCCCATCGCATTGGGCTGTCCGGTCACCGAGAATGGGCCGCAACCGGGCTTGCCGATCCGACCGGTGGCGAGGTGGCAATTCAGGATCGCATTGACCTTGTCGGAGCCGCTGGTCGACTGGTTCACGCCCTGCGAGTAGATCGTCACGACCTTCTCATGCTGCATCCAGAGGCGGCAGAAAGCGGTGATTTCCGCTTCGCTCAGCCCGGTTGCGGCCCCGCTTTCGATACGTGCCGTATGCAGGGTTTCATCATAGCCGCTGGTATGGCGCAGAAAATCCGCATCACAGGCACCGCCATCGTAGATCTCGCTAAAAAGCCTGTTGAATAGCGCCACATCTGAGCCGGGCTCCAAGGCCAGATGCATATCGGCGCCATCACAGCTCGCGGTCCGGCGGGGGTCGATCAACACAATCTTGGTCCCGCGGGCTGCGCGTGCCCCCAACAGACGTTGATACAGCACGGGATGACACCAAGCGAGGTTCGATCCCACAAGTACAACAAGATCGGCCTCGTCGATGTCTTCATAGGTCCCGGGCACGGTGTCGCTGCCAAAGGCGCGCTTGTGACCGGCGACCGAAGAGGCCATGCAGAGCCGGGAGTTCGTGTCGATATTGGCCGACCCGATGAAGCCTTTCATCAGCTTGTTGGCGACGTAGTAATCCTCTGTCAGCATCTGGCCGGAAACATAGAAAGCGACGCTATCTGGGCCGTGCTGCGCGATGGTCTGCGAGAACCGGTCGGCGACATGCTGCAACGCCCGGTCCCAGCCCGCCTCCTGCCCGTCCACGCGGGGGGTCAGCAGGCGGTTTTCCAGACCCACGGTCTCCCCCAGTGCCGCCCCTTTGGAGCAGAGCCGCCCACGGTTCGCCGGGTGATCAGGATCGCCGCGCACATCCAAACCGCCTGCCCCATCCGCGCGCAGCAGCACGCCACAGCCCACGCCGCAATAGGGACAGGTCGAGCGCACCACTGGCATGGCGGAGCCGTCCATCACGCGGCACTCCGACTTGCAAGCTTGGTCGCATCGATCAGGATGCGCCCAGCCTCTACCCGCGCAGGATATGTAGAGATGACCCCCTCTTCGCCCTGCGCCTGCCCGGTGTTCAGGTCGAACACCCAGTTGTGCAGCGGGCAAGTGACGGATTGACCATGAACGATCCCTTCAGACAGCGGTCCGCCCTTGTGCGGGCAGCTATCGGTGGTGGCGAAAACCTCCGCCTCGCCAGTGCGGAAAAGGGCCACGCAGCCAAGTGCCGTCTTGATCTTGCGTGCGCCACGCAGGGGAATGTCGTCTATCGCGCCGATGTCGATCCAGTTCATTCCGCGGCCTCCAGTGTCAGATTGGCGAGGGGCTGGTACCGCTCTGCCGTTTTGGCGTGCTCGGCCCAGGGGTCTTTGCGATAGATGGATTGGCTGAGCTCGAATGCCGCGATCAGCCGTGCGCGTTCCTCGGGGTCGGCGATGCGGGCCTGCACCCAACCGAGCCCAACCTTGGCGACCCATTTATAGGGGCGGTCGAGGTATTTGGCGTGCTCACGGTAGAGTTGGACAAAGGCAATCGTCACATCAATCGCCTCTTGCTCGGTGCCGACATCACAAAGGCGCTCGGTCTCTTTGACATCCATCCCCGCTGCGCCGGCGACGCTCACCTGATAGCCGCTGTCGACGCAGATGATCCCAACGTCCTTGCAGGTAGCTTCGGCACAGTTGCGCGGGCAGCCAGAGACACCCAGCTTGACTTTGTGCGGCGTCCATGACCCCCAGAGCGCCTGTTCCAGCTTGATGCCGAGGCCGGTGCTGTCCTGCGTGCCAAAACGGCAGTGGTCGGTGCCGACACAGGTTTTCACCGTGCGCAGCCCTTTTGAATAAGCATGGCCCGAAACGAGCCCCGCCTTGTTCAGATCGGCCCAGATATAGGGCAGGTCTTCGCCCTTCACGCCCAACAGATCAATGCGCTGACCGCCTGTGACCTTGACCGTCGGCACATCGTATTTGTCGGCGGCGTCGGCAATGGCGCGCAATTCGGCCGGGTTGGTGATCCCGCCCCACATGCGCGGCACGACGCTGAAAGTGCCGTCTTTTTGAATATTCGCGTGTTTGCGTTCGTTCACAAAACGGCTCTGCGGATCGTCTTGATACTCTAGCGGCCAATCGGCCAGCAGATAGAAGTTCACTGCAGGGCGGCAAATGTGACAGCCGTTGCGGGTTTTCCAGCCCAACTCCTGCCAAACGGCCTCTTTGGACTTCAACTCCTGCGACTGGATCAGCAGGCGGATGTCCTCATGGGTCAGGTCACAGCAGGGGCAGATGGGCTGGGCAGTCGGCATGACGAAGTCATCGCCCAGTGTGACCTGCAAAACCTGTTCGACCAGCCCTGTGCAGGTCCCGCAGGACGCACTGGCCTTGGTCGCAGCCTTGATCGCGGCCAAATCCGTCGCACCGCCTGCGATGGCATCGGTGATGGTGCCTTTGCAAATGCCGTTGCAGCCGCAAATTTCCGCGTCACGCGGCAATGCTGCAACGGCTGAGAGCGGGTCCGAGGTATCGCCCCCCTGAAATGCCGGACCGAAGATGAGCGTCTCACGCATTTCGTCGATATCGGTGCCGTCTTTGATCAACTGGAAGAACCAATTGCCATCTGCCGTGTCGCCGTACATCACCGCGCCAATCAATCGGTCTCCTTCAATCACCAGCCGCTTGTAGATGCCCCGTGCAGGGTCACGCAGTACGATGTCTTCGCGCCCTTCCCCTTCAGCAAAGTCACCCGCGCTGAACAGATCGCAGCCGGTTACTTTCAGCTTGGTGGCAGTATCCTTCGCGATGAAAGCGTCGACCCCCTCCAGCAGGCTCCGCGCCAGAACCTTGGCCTGATCATAAAGCGGCGCCACGAGCCCGAAAAGCTGCCCGTCAAACTCCACGCATTCGCCCACGGCAAAGATATCCGGGTCCGACGTCTGCATCTGCGCATTCACCTCGATGCCCCGCGCAACCGTCAGCCCCGCGTCGGTCGCGAGCCGGGTTTCGGGCCGGATGCCAACGGCCATGACCACCAGATCGGCTGGCAGGGTTTCGCCGTCTTCCAGCACGACGGCCTCGGCCCGTTCCGCCCCGATGATCGCCTTGGTTGAGGCCTGCGTGCGGATGCTGATGCCGCGCCCCTCTAGGTCCTTGCGCAACAGATAACCTGCCGCCTCATCTAATTGCCGTTCCATGAGGTGGCCCATCAGATGCACCACCGTGACCTCCATGCCACGTTCGGCAAGACCGGCTGCGGCCTCCAACCCTAAAAGCCCACCGCCGATGACCACGGCTTTGCCGCCCTTCCCGGCTGCGCTTATCATCGCATTGGTATCGTCCAAATCACGATAGGTGACGACGCCCGGCAGGTCTTTACCGGGAACCGGAATGATGAAGGGCGCAGAGCCGGTGGCGATGATCAGCTTGTCATATGGGAGATGGCCGTTCTGACCGGAAACCACCTTCATCGTCGGATCTATGCCCGACACAGGCTCGCCAAAGCGACAGGTCACTCCCTGTGCGGCATACCAATCGCTGTCATGGGTGACAATTTCCTCATAGGTCTTTTCGCCCGACAGCACCGGGCTCAGCATGATGCGATTGTAATTCCCACGCGCCTCCGCGTTGAACAGGGTGATGTCAAAGGCATCTGGATCGGTCTCAACCAGATGTTCGATGACGCGGCCCGATGCCATTCCAGCGCCGATGATGACCAGTCTTTGTTTCATGGGTTCACTCCGCCGCCATTGTTTCAGGGGTTTTGGGCTTGGGCTTTGCGCCGTGCTCATATTCCTCAAGGAAATCGAGCACCTCTTGCCTGTAGCCGTAGTAGTCAGGATGCTGCAGAAGCATCTTGCGCGTTCTGGGCCGGGGCAGATCGACCTGTGTGATCTTACCAATGGTGGCCTGCGGCCCGTTGGTCATCATGACCACACGGTCAGCCAGCAAGATCGCCTCGTCCACATCATGGGTGACGCAAATCGCCGTGACCTTGGTGCGCGACCAGACCTCCATCAGCACCTCTTGCAGCTCCCAACGCGTCAGGCTGTCGAGCATGCCAAACGGCTCATCAAGCAACAGCAACTTGGGGCTGAGCGCAAAGGCGCGCGCGATACCGACACGCTGCTGCATACCGTTGGACATATCGCTCGCTCGCTTGTCCATCGCATCGCCCAGCCCGACCCGCTCCAGATAATACTCCACCACATCCTGACGCTCGGCCTGCGAGGCGCGGGGGTAGACCTTGTCGACACCGATCGCCACATTCTCTTTGGCGCTGAGCCAGGGGAACAGGTTGGGCGATTGAAACACCACGGCGCGCTCAGGGTCGGCGCCCTCCACATGGGTGCCGTCCAACACGATGGAGCCCTTCGATATGTCGTTCAGCCCCGCAGCCATGGTCAAAACTGTCGACTTGCCGCAGCCTGAATGGCCGATCAACGAAATGAACTCTCCCTTCTCGATCTTGAGATCGAAATTCTCGACCACCGTCAGCGGGCCTTTGGGCGTGGGGTAAACTTTGTGAAGCTGGCTGAAATCCAGATAACGGCTGCGCACTGTGCTCTTCTCTGCTTCGGCCAGAGCGGCGGGGAGGCCGTGGATCGGGGTCACGTTCGGCAAAAGTCGGGTACCCTCGACCTTGGCCTCAATCCCAACATCCATCAGGTATTTGGTCACATCCGCGCGCAAGCTTCTGAAGGTTTCATTGGTGTTCATGCGTCCCCGATCCCGAGGGCGCGGGATCTTGACGGGGAACTCCTTGCCCAACGTGCCATCCGGGTTCAGGGCGATGATCCGGTCAGCAAGGATGATCGCCTCGTCCACATCGTTGGTGATCAGCACACAGGTCTTCTTGTCGGCCTCCCAAATGTGCTCAATCTCATCAGCGAGATTGGCGCGGGTCAGCGCGTCGAGCGCCGACAATGGCTCATCCAGCAAAAGCACTTCAGGGTTCATCGCCAGCGCGCGGGCCACATTGACCCGCTGCCGCATCCCGCCCGAAAGCTCCGCCGGGCGGCGTGTGGCGGCATGGCCAAGGCCCACCATCTTGACGTAATGCGCGACCTTCTCGGCGCGCTCTGCCTTGGACAGACCGGGAAAGACCGTATCCACCGCGAGGCCGACATTGCCGCTGACCGTCAGCCAAGGCATCAGCGAATAGCTTTGAAAGATCATCGCGCGTTCCGGCCCCGGCCCGGTGACGGGCTGGCCCTTGAAGCTGACCTTTCCCTTGGACGGCTGCTCAAGCCCCGCCATCAGGTTAATGAGGGTCGTCTTGCCGCTGCCGGAAAAGCCGAGCAGCACGAGGAACTCCCCCTCACGCACATCCAGGTTGATGTCCTTCAGCACATGGGTCGCATGGGTGCCCGAGCCAAAGCTCTGGCTGACATGATCGAGTTTCAGAATGCTCATGTGAGTGTTCCTTTCCGCTATCGCCGCAGCACAGCTCAGCGGTTGTTCGTGAAGGTAAAGAGCGACTGCAGGGCGTACATCACCCGGTCCAGCAGGAAACCGATGATGCCGATGGTCAGCACAGCGACCATGATCCGGGCGAGCGAACTGGAAGACCCGTTCTGAAACTCGTCCCAGACGAATTTGCCAAGTCCCGGATTCTGCGCCAGCATTTCCGCAGCGATCAGGACCATCCAGCCCACCCCGAGCGACAGCCGCAGCCCGGTAAAGATCAGCGGCAGGGCGGAGGGCAGGACCAGTTTGGTGATCTTGGTCCAGGTGTTCATCTTCAGCACCTTCGAGACATTCACCAGATCCTTGTCGATGCTCGCCACGCCCAGTGCAGTGTTGATCAGCGTCGGCCAAAGCGAGCAAAGCGTCACGGTAATGGCCGAGACCAAGAAGGATTTGGACAGCAGACCATCATTCGAGGCCGCAACGGCGGAGACCACCATCGTCACGATCGGCAGCCAAGCCAGCGGGGAGACCGGTTTGAAAATCTGAATGATCGGGTTCAACGCGGCGTTGGCCGTGGGTGAGAGGCCCGCCGCGATCCCAAGCGGGATTGCCACCGCACTCGCGATCAGAAAGCCGAAGAATACGGTTTGAATTGAGGTCCAGATTTGTTGGTAATACGTCGGCGCACCGGTATAGGCGCGCTCAACAGAGGGCATGCCCTGTTCGACGCGGCGTTCATTCAAAACCGCGACCTGCGCTTCGAATTTGGCACGGCTCTCGGCCTTGGCCTGCGCGTCCTCATGCAGGGTGACCGCCTCAGACCATACCTGTGCCGGGCCGGGGATCGCGCCGAGCGAGGTTTGCACTGTCGGGGCCAATGCCGCCCAAAGCGCAAGGAACCCGACAATCGCAAGCAATGGCACCCCCAACAGACGCCAGATCTCGGCAACTTGCGCCTTAGGGTTATCACCAGCGACGGCTTTCAGGATCGGGGTCAGCCATGCCAGCCCAATAACCTGAAACCACTTATCGGCGGTGTTGATCCGGGTGAAGCGCCTTTCGCGGCGCGCCGTGCGTGCCGGATCAGCGGTAAAATTCGGGTCTGCGGTGCTCATCGAACTGTCTCCTGCAGGAATGGGAAAGGCACGGGCGAGACGGCGCGCCAGTGCCGCCGGGCCTCAGCCCTGAACTTCGTCGCCGACCACGGTTTGATCGCCTTTCAGCCCGATTGGCAGACTGTCGAGGTAGGCGTTGGGGGCGCGACCATCGAAGGGAATGCCGTCGATGATGTCAGCCGCAGGTGTCGGTGCTTTGAAGCCGTTGGCCTCCCAGGGGAAGTCTTCCTCCTTCGCCAAGCCGTCGTCGACCAGCGACCGGGCGGCCTCCAGATAGATCTCCGGGCGGTAGACGCTGGCGGCAACGTCCTTGAACCATGCGTCGGATTTTGGCTCAGCAATCTGACCCCAGCGGCGCATCTGGGTCAGGTACCAAATCGCGTCCGAATAATAGGGGTAGGTCGCGTTATGCCGGAAGAAGACGTTGAAATCGGGGATGTCGCGTTTGTCGCCTTTCTCGAACTCGAAAAAGCCGGTCATTGAATTGGCAATCACCTCGTAATCGGCGCCGACATATTCAGGGCGGCTGAGTATCTCGACGGCTTCGGGGCGGTTGGCATTATTGTTTTCATCCAGCCACATGGCCGCGCGAATGAGCGCCCGGACAACCGCCTTGGTGGTGTTGGGGTTCTCCTCAGCGAAAGCATCGGTGATGCCGAATACCTTTTCGGGGTTGTTCTTCCACAGTTGATAGTCGGTGATGACCGGCACGCCGATGCCTTTGAACACCGCCTGCTGGTTCCAAGGTTCGCCCACGCAATAACCGTGGATCGTCCCGGCTTCCAACGTGGCAGGCATCTGCGGCGGCGGCGTCACCGACAAAAAGACATCCGCCCCGATCTGGCCCGAGATGTTATCGGGGCTGTAGTATCCGGGGTTGATCCCGCCTGCCGCGAGCCAATAGCGCAGCTCGTAGTTATGGGTCGAGACAGGGAACACCATCCCCATGTTGAAGGCCTCGCCATTGGCATTGAACTCTTCGATCACCGGCACCAGCGCCTCGGCTGAAATCGGATGCTCGGGCCGTCCATCGGCCATCTTGGGAATGTTGGGCAGCATCTTTTCCCAAACCTCGTTGGAGACGGTGATCCCGTTGCCGTTCAGGTCCATCGAAAAGGGCGTGATGATATGCGCCTCAGTCCCGTAGCCAATGGTCGCCGCCAAGGGCTGCCCGGCCAGCATATGCGCGCCGTCCAACTGGCCGTCGATCACCCCATCCAACAGCACTTTCCAGTTGGCCTGGGCTTCGAGGGTGACAAAAAGCCCCTCATCAAGGAAGTAGCCCTGCTCATAGGCAATGGCGAGCGGGGCCATGTCTGTCAGCTTGATAAAACCGAAGGTCAGCACGTCCTTTTCAAGGTCAAGCAGTTCAGCGAAAGCGGCGCTGGTCATCACGGTCGAGGCCGCAAGGCCAAGGATAAGGTGTTTCATGGTTGGTCCTTTTGAGGGCGTCCGCGCCGGGCGGAGGTGGATCGGGCAAATAAAAAAGGCCGCTCACTAACCATCGTTGCAAACGATGGAAAGCGAGCGGCCCTGCTCAACGTATCCCAGTCATCGGGAGGAATTCGGTGCAAGCCACGCCATTGTGGATGCACCTTCGATCATGCCGCAATGCAGCGCGTTCTCAACCCTATGATGTCATTATGCAGCAAAAAAGTCGGAGGCGTTTTGCCGTTGCGCAAAAAATAGTCGCCTACAGCGCGGAAGGATCGAAAATTTGGCCGTCGAAAAACTCATTCGGCAACAACGTCAGCCGCCCCCCAGCTGAAGCCACCGGCGTAGCGCGTGGAATCGCCCCTTCGACCTTTTCCGATGCGCCGGGCAAATCAGGGTCCAGCATGCTAAGATGCAAACGATGTAGATCTGAGCGGAACACATTCGCAATCGTATCCGCAGTGGGATTGCCACTGCCGTACGACTGACACAAATGTTGCGCGATCCACCGTGATTGGCTGCGCCACGGAAAGGTAGCAGCGCCACGGTGAAACTCGAGAAATCCATCAATCTGGCGGTGCGCCCCGCGGGGCGAGACGATCAAATGCCCCGACAAGGCTCGGTTAATAAGTTCAGAGGGCACATCCAGATAGGCTTTGCGCGACAACAGATCGCTGGCGGCCGCATGAACATTCGGGTCGGCCAACCACCGGCCCGCCTTCCATGTCGCGCGCAACAGACGGGCAAGCAGATCAGGCTCGGCCTCTGCCCAGTTGGTGCGCACGGCCAAAACCTTTTCAGGTGCAAAACTCCAGATCGCCTTGCCCGGCAGGAGCAATGCACCGACGCCACGTTCAACCGCAACCGACCCCCAAGGCTCGCCTACGCAAAAGGCGTCCACCTCCCCCGCTGCCAGTGCGCTTGCCATAAGCGCAGGCGGCACGGTGCGGATTACGATCCCGTCCGGTCCGAGTGCTGATGCCCGGCTCCAGTAGCGCAACAGTTCGACATGCATCGAAAACGGGAATGGCACCCCAAATACGATCGGTCCGTGGCGGACCTGTGCAAGTGCTTCTGCCGCCTTGAAAGGATCAACAAAGTCGAAGTCATAGCCCAAAGCGCGCAGCCGGTCTTCGAGCGGTTTGCCAACCCCTATGACAGTGCCGTTGACCGACAGGATCGACACCGCCGACAGTGCGGTCGCGACCCCGCCCAACCCCATCGCCATTGCAACCGGCAGCGGCGACAGCATATGCGCAGCGTCGACACGGCCAAAGGCCAACATGTCTCGGAGTGACGACCACGACGGCGCGGCGGTCAGGTCCAGCGCAATGCCCTCAGCTTCGGCAAAGCCCAACTCATGCGCCACGATCAAGGGCGCGGCATCCACCAAGGGGACGTAAGCAACAGGGATAGTCGTCGTCTTCATCCGAGCAGCCCCGACGCGGTCACCAGTGCTTCGGCCACGTCAGCCACCCGCCGCCCTTGGTCCATCGCGGCCTTCCGCAGCAGGGCATAAGCGGCTTCCTCATCAAGACCCTTGGCCTTCATCAACAGCCCCTTTGCACGGTCTATCACCTTGCGTTCTTCCAAGGCGCGGCGTGTCTCGGCCAATTCACTGCGCATCTGGCGTACCATCGCAAAACGCGCAATCGCAGTGTCCATCACCGGCTTTAGTCGGCCCGGCGCGAGCCCATCGACAACATAGGCCGAAAGCCCCGCCTCAATCGCCGCCTGTGCCAGCCCGCCAGCCGCACCCGATACGAACATCGCCACAGGACGCTCCAACGGGCCAGAGGCCAGCGTCAGTTCCTCCATCACGTCGCGTGTCGGGTTGCCTGCGTCGATCAGCACAATATCGGGCACATGGGCGGCGATCTTGCGGGCGAGGCCACTGGAATTGCCGACAACGAAAACGTCACAAACGCAGGCCTCTTTCAGCGCGTCCACGATCGCAATCGCGCGCTCTTGATCTTCTTCGACAACAACGATGCTTAGGGTCTTGGTCATGGGTGCCCCGCCACCTTCTGAACTGGAGGCGCTGTATCGGGGCGAAACTCCGACACCAAGAAATCAATGAAGGCGCGGGTCTTCGGGGGGAGATTTCGCCGCCCCGCGAACTGCACGACGATATCGGTGCTGGCAGGCGCATAACCGGGCAAGATCCGCAGCAACTCACCCGACTGCAGTTTCGCGTCCACCAGATAGCTTGGCAGCCGCGCGATACCGATGCCAGCAAGGGCGGCGTGAAAGATCACATCTGTACTGTTGCCTTCGAAATCCCCATCCGCGTCGAACGGCTGCGCCTCACCCGCCTCGACATCGCTCCATGCGTTCCGACGGCTATTTCCGGCGATCCTCAGGCAGTTGTGCTCTGACAGATCGGCGAAGCTGGTTGGTGTCCCGCGTCGCTCGATGTAGTGCGGCGCCGCGCAGAGAACGCGGTGGCTATGCATTATCCGGCGCACGACGACATCGGGGTTCTTATGCTGCTCGGCAAAACTTACCGCCGCGTCGAAACCCTCTGTCTGCAGGTCAATCTCGCGATCCGTTAGTTCAAGAGATACCTTAATCTCTGGGTTCATCTCCAGAAACACAGGCAAGGCCGGGATCAACTGTGATTTGCCAAAAGCCACCGTCGAGGCGATCCGCAATTTGCCGCGTGGCACATCATCAAGGTTAGATATATGCGCTTCAGCGTCCTTGAACTTCTCTGCCATGGCCTGACATTTGAGATAGAATTCCTGACCTTCCGGGGTCGGCAAAACGCCAGTCCGCGTGCGGTTGAGCAGACGAAAGTGCGCGTGATCCTCCAAAAGACTGATCTGCTTGCTGACTGCGGATGGGGTTTGACCCATGGACCGCGCCGCCGCGGAAATGCTCCCTCGCTCGACCACGGTGGCGAAGATCAGCATTTGCGCTGATAAATCCATGTCAATTCACTCGTATGTTCCAGTTTGGCGCTGTGCCACCGCGCGAGGGACAAACTGCGAAGGGTTGGGAGATGCTCGTTTTCGTGATGCCCCACGATACTGCACTGCAGCAATCAATCGAGCGATATGGAGTGCGATTTCCATGGGCAGATTGGCTGGATGACCGGTTTTATGGCCATGCGCCTATTCTTTCATCGGATATGCGATTGCACGACACTGGAGGGTCACAAACTCGAACGAAAGCGCACCAGGATGAGACGACGTGTTGCGGGCGTAGCGCGGTTTCCTCTTCCTCTGACGCTCTGATGGATCGTCCCATGGCAAATCCGGTACGTCGCGCGCGGTTCGATCTTCAGCCGTCCGGCGATCTGCTCTGGCGACCAACGGATGATCGTTGAGCGGTCTCGACCAAGCGTTTCAGCGATCTTGGTCTTTGTGGCTTTCGCCTGAAGCATCGTCACTAAGATTTTGCGTTCGTCCAAGTTCAGTTTTCGGTAGGGTCTTCTCATCACATCCTCCTGATCTGCATAAAGGAAGCATCCAATGATGCGATCTAAAATGGAAAGTGCCCTATCGGCAGATTACCCACTTGGATTCATCATTATATATTCACAAGCCGCGCGGACCGAGGCTTCCGCTTCCACCGTCCTCAACCGCTTGCCGCCCAACTTCGCCGCCCTACGTCCCGAAGCAGCCGATAGCTGGAGGGTTTTGCCCTCCGCCTCCATTTAGCCAAAGGAATTTGCCGTGGAAACGAAATTGACCATTAATGGCACCGAGCAGCGGCTGGATCTTGATCCCCGCACAACGCTTTTGGATGCCCTGCGCCACCACCTTGGACTGACCGGCAGCAAAAAAGGCTGCGATCACGGGCAATGCGGCGCCTGCACGGTGATGGTGAACGGACGCCGGATCAACGCCTGCCTGACGCTGGCCTGTATGCATGACGGTGATGAGGTCACCACGATCGAAGGCATCGGCCAGCCCGGCAACCTCAGCCCGCTGCAAGAGGCTTTTGTCAGCGAAGACGGGTTTCAGTGCGGCTATTGCACCCCCGGTCAGATCTGCTCGGCCACCGCGATGCTTGAAGAAATCTCAAACGGGTGGCCCAGCCATGTGACCGATGATCTGAGCGGCAAGGCCGACCTAACGGCCGAAGAAATCTCGGAACGGATGAGCGGCAACCTCTGCCGTTGCTCGGCCTATCCCAATATCGTCGAGGCGATCCGCAAAGCCGCGGGAGAAAACGCATGAGACCTTTTGACTATACCCGCGCCGAAGACACAGAAGCCGCAGCGCGCCAAGCGGCGGGCGGTGGCACTTTCATCGCCGGGGGCACCAACCTTTTGGACCTGATGAAACTAGAGGTCATGACCCCCGAGGCGCTGATCGACATCAACCGTCTGGACCTTGCCGAGATCGAAGAGACCGACGACGGCGGGCTGCGCGTCGGGGCCTTGGTGACCAACAGCGATCTGGCCAATGACGCCCGCGTGCGCGAAGGCTGGCCAGTGCTGAGCCGCGCGCTGCTGGCCGGGGCCAGCGGGCAGCTGCGCAACAAGGCGACGACGGGGGGCAACCTGCTGCAACGCACGCGGTGTCTGTATTTCTACGACCGCGCCATGCCCTGCAACAAACGTGAGCCGGGCACGGGCTGTTCGGCGAAAGACGGGTTTAACCGCATCCTCGCCGTGCTGGGCACGTCGGAGCATTGCATCGCCACCCATCCCAGCGACATGGCCGTGGCCATGCGCGCCCTCGGGGCCGAGGTGGAAACGCTGAAAGAAGACGGGAGCACCCGCCGCCTGACGCTGGATGACCTCTATCTTCTGCCGGAAGACCGCCCCGATCAAGAGACCGTTCTTGAAGCGGGCGAGTTGATCACCGCAGTGGTTTTGCCCGCGCCCGTGGAGGGCAAACAGACCTATCGCAAGGTGCGGGATCGGGCCTCTTATGCCTTCGCGCTGGTCTCTGTGGCCGGGATCGTCGAAGTGCAGGACGGGCGGATCACCCGCGCCGATCTGGCCTTTGGCGGGCTGGCACCGAAACCTTGGCGCAATGTTGAGGTTGAGGACCTGCTGACCGGTGAAACGCCATCGGAAGACCTGTTCAACAAAGCCGCCGATCTGCTGCTGGCCGAGGCCAAAGGCTATGGCGCGAATGATTTCAAAATCCCCCTCGCCCGCCGCACGCTGGTGTCGGTGCTAAGCGAACTTACCGCGGAGGCCCAGCAATGACCGAGCAATTCAAAATGGACGCGCCCGCCACCGCACGCAGGCTTGATGAAATGGCGCAGGGTCTTGTCGGTGCGCCGCTAGACCGCCCCGAGGGGCCGCTGAAAGTCACCGGCACGGCGACCTATGCCAACGAATGGCAGGTCGAGGGGATGGTGCATGGCGTGATGGTCCGCGCCCCGGGCAACAGTGGCCGCGTGGTTTTGGCCAACCGGGATGACGTGGCGAAGATGCCGGGCGTCTTGGCCGTGATCCAAGACGAACGCCTGCTGCGCAATCCCGCCCAAGGCACCGCGAACAAAGCCCCGATTCAGGGGCCGGATCACGCCGCCTATCTAGGGCAGTTGATCGCGGTGGTGGTTGCCGAAGGCTTTGAACAGGCCCGCCATGCGGCGCAGTCGCTGAAGGTGGAACTTGAAAACGGCGAGGTCATGCCGGTCGATCCCGCAACGGCGGCGGTTGAACCGCAAGAGGCGAAAACGCTGGATCAGGGCGATCTGGATGGGGCGATGCAGGAGGCCGCGTTTTCGGTCGATGTGACCTATACCACCCCGTCGCACTCCAGCTCCCCGATGGAGCCGCATGCCTCTATCGCGTCGTGGGACGGCGATGACCTGACCCTGCGCGGCAGCTATCAGATGCTGAAATACAACCGCAATGAGCTGTCGGACGCGCTTGGCATTCACCCCGACCGGCTGCGCATCCTGTCTCCTTACGTCGGCGGCGGCTTTGGCTCGAAACTCGGGATCGCGCCCGAGGCGGTCGCGGCGGCGATTGCGGCAAAAGAGGTGGGCCGCCCGGTTTCTGTCGCCCTCCAACGGCCACAGGTCTATGAGGCGACGATGCGCAGGTCAGAGACCACGCAGCGTGTGCGGCTTGCCGCCGATGCCGAGGGGAAGTTGACCGGTCTGGGCCATGACGCGCGCGTGTCCAACCTGCCCGGAGAGACCTTTGCCGAGCCGGTTTTGCAAGCCTCGCATTTCCTCTATGCCGGGGCGAACCGCAAGATGTCGATGGATCTGGCACGGGTGCACCGCCTCTGCGCAGGCTCTGTCCGCGCGCCGGGCGAAGCGGTGGGGGTCACCGTTTTCGAGGGCGCGATGGATGAGCTGGCCGACAAGATCGGCATGGACCCGGTCGAACTGCGCCGCCGCAACATCCCCGAAAAAGACCCCGAAAGCGGCAAAGACTTCTCTTCCCGTCGTTTCCGTGAGGCGCTTGACAGCGGGGCCGAGACCTTTGGCTGGGCCGACCGCCCCGGCATCAAGGAACGGCGTGAGGGCGAATGGCTGATCGGATACGGCATGGCCTCGGCGGCGCGGATCAACGTGCTGATGGAGAGCCAAGCCCGCGTGACGCTGATGCCCGATGGCCGCCTGCGGGTCGAGACGGATATGACCGACATCGGCACCGGCACCTATGCGATCTTGGGGCAAATCGCGGGCGATATGATGGGCCTGCCGCGAGATGCCGTGGATGTGGTCTTGGGCGATACCACCCTACCTCCGGCCTCTGGCTCTGGCGGGTCGTGGGGCGCGTCGTCGAGCGGCACCTCTGTCTATCTGGCCTGTGAGGCGATCCGCAAACAATTGGCCGAGCGGCTGGAAGTGGACGAAAATGACCTGACGCTGAAAGACGGAATGGCCACATTCGACAATCAGACCCGAAGCCTGAGCGAGATCCTGAACGGCGATGAGATCGCGAAGCTTGGCCATGTGCTGCCCGGCGACACTTCCGAGGCGGTGCGGCAGGCGACATTCGGTGCCTATTTCGCCGAAGTCGCGGTGCATGCCGCCTCGGGCGAGACGCGGGTGCGGCGGATGCACGGCACTTTCGCCGCAGGGCGGATCCTGAATGCCAAGACGGCGCGCTCGCAATGTCTGGGCGGGATGACCTTTGGCATCGGCATCGCGCTGACCGAGGAGTTGGCCTTTGACCCGCGCGACGGGCATGTGGCCAACCACAACCTTGCGGAATACCACATTCCGGTTAACGCCGACGTGCCGCAGTTGACCGTCGATCTGCTGGAAGAGCGGGACGATTGGGCCAACCCGCTGCAGGCGAAAGGGATCGGTGAGTTGGGCATCTGCGGCGCGGCTGCGGCGATCACCAATGCGATCTACAACGCCACCGGGGTGCGGGTGCGCGACTACCCCGCCACCTTGGACAAGGTGATTGCGGGGATGTGATCGGCGACGGGGCGGCCCATTGGTCGCCCCTTGCTCTGTCTATCATTATGATCTGGTGGTTAGCGCGTCTGGCGCCCCGTCCACGCCTGTCGGTAGGCCGCGTAGCTTTGCGCATAGGCCCCTTCAAGCGAGGGGTTCGGGGCGATGCTTTTGCGGATCTTTGGAGGGTGTATCACCTCGGCCTGGCGTGCCTCCCCGCAGCCCAGCATGGCCAGCCGTGCCGCGCCAAGCGCCGCCCCCTGCGCACCGCTTTCCGGCACGTCGAGGGTCATCCCGGTGATGTCGGCGATCATCTGCAACCAAGTCTCTGACTGGCTGCCCCCGCCCGCCACGCAAACACGCTCTGGCAGGGAGCCACTTTGCTCCAGTGCGCGACAGCAATCGGCAAAGGCAAAGCCGACCCCCTCCATCACGGCCTGCACCATGTCGGGCAGCCCATGCCCCCGGCGCAGCCCGTGGAAGGCTCCGGTGGCGTCAGGCGCGTTATGCGGCGTGCGTTCGCCAGAAAGATAGGGCAGGAAAGTGATGGGAGAGGGTTCGGTCGCATCCCTAACCATGCCCGCCAAGGCTGCGGGACTTTGTCCCGTGATCTGCCCCAGCCATGCCAAAGCATCCGTGGCAGATAAGATCACGCCCATCTGATGCCATGTCTCGGGCACGGCGTGGCAGAAACTATGCACCGCGCTTTCGGTGTTGCTGGCGAAACGGTCGGTCACGGTGAAAAGCACGCCCGACGTGCCGAGTGACAAAAACCCCTGCCCCGGTTGCACCAGCCCCAGCCCGACGGCGGTGGCCGCGTTGTCGCCCGCGCCCCCCGCAACGGCGACGTTGCTGACGCCCCAGTCGGCGGCAAGCGCGGCCCGCAGCCCACCCGCGCGCGCACTGCCCTCAACCAAGCGAGGCATGTGATCGCGGGTCAAGTCCGTCGCGGCGAGCAATTCATCCGACCAATCGCGTTTGGCCACATCCAGCCAAAGCGTGCCCGCCGCGTCGGACATTTCCGAGACGTGTTCACCCGTCAGCCAAAGGCCGACATAATCCTTGGGCAACAGAACTTTGCGGACCTGTGCGAAAACCTCAGGCTCATGCTTTTGCACCCACCGCAACTTGGGCGCGGTGAAACCTGCCATGACGAGATTGCCGCCTAGCCCGCGAAAATCGGCGCGCGCTTCCAACTCCGCGCATTCGGCGTGGGCGCGGCCGTCGTTCCACAGGATCGCCGGGCGCAGGGGCCGGTCGTTGGCATCCAATAGCGTGGCACCGTGCATCTGGCCCGACACGGCAATGCCGCGCAGCGCTGCAAAGTGCACAGGGGCCGCAGCGCGGACCTGCGCAATCGCGGCCTCGCAGGCGGTGATCCATGATTGAGGGTCCTGCTCGCTCCACATCGGGTGCGGGCGCTGAACCTCCAACGGGGCATGACCCTCGGCCAAGGCTTTTCGGCCTTCGTCGATCAAAAGCGCTTTGACGCCCGAGGTGCCTAGGTCCAAGCCGAGATAGGTCATGCGGTACTCATTACTTCACAGGTGGGAAAATGCCACCGGCAATCTGCCGGTGGCGATGTTCATTAGAACGGGCTGTCAGGATAGTAGAAATCCATCGCGTTCTCTTGGGTCACCAGAACCGAGCCGATGACGAAAGTGCCCGAGACCGGCGCGTTGGAGGTGAGGCCCACGGCGGTCAGTTCAATCGCGGTGGCGATCATCGACGGCGGATAGGTCACATTGGCCGGGATCATCGCGTCGCCATCGGCGGTACGCTTGATCATTTCTTTCATACCAGCACCGCCAAGCACGAATTTCACATCGTCACGGCCTGCGGCCTCAATCGCGGCCAGAACGCCAATCGCCATGTCATCATCCGAGGCCCACACCGCGTCGATGTTGGGGTATTTCGACAGGAAATCCTGCATCACGGTAAAGCTGTCGTCGCGGTTCCAGTTGCCGTGCTCCATATCGAGCACGTTGATCCCGGCGCCTTCGATGGCTGTGTTGAAGCCTTCTACACGCTCGTTGTCGATGGTGGTGGGGATGCCGCGCAGCACGACGATGTCGCCACCATCTGGCATCTGCTGGGTCATGAACTCACCCGAGACCTTGCCAAAGCCGCTGTTGTCACCCGCAACATAGAGGTCTTGGATCCCCTCGACCGAGAGGCCACGGTCGACCACCGTCACCCATGCGCCGCCATCGGCCACAGCCTGCACCGGCGGGGTCAGCGGGTCGGATTCGAACGGCAGCACCACCAGCGCGTCGATGTTGCGTGTGGCGACCATGTCTTCGATGTCGTTCACCTGTTTGCCGGGGTCCGACGCGGTGGCGAGGACGAAGTCGAGATCGGGATAGACCTCTTCCAGCCGCTCGACGGTCTCCTTGGCGTGGAAGTTCATGCCCCCCGCCCAGCCGTGGGTCGCCGCCGGGATCGAGACGCCGATAACCTTGGTCTCTTGGGCAAAGGCGCCCGTACCGACAGCCGTGGCCAGCGCCGTCGCAATGAATGTTTTGGTAAATGTCATTTTTGCTCCTCCCATGAAGCGTTCAACTACGGCTTAAAGCGCCGTCTTCCTTTCGCGCTGTAGGATCACAGCGAGAATGATGATAATCCCTTGGATCGCCCCATTGAGATATGGCGACACGAAATCGGTAAGGTTCAGAATATTGCCGATAAGGCTCAGGATCAGCACGCCGATGACGGTGCCCCAGACCCGGCCAAAACCGCCCTTCAATACCGTGCCGCCAATGATCACGGCGGCGATGGCTTCCAGCTCCCACAGCACCCCGGTCGAGGCCGAAGCCGAGCCGAGCCGTGGCACATACATGATTGTCGCGATGCCCACCAAGATGCCCAAGGCGGCATAAGAGATCAGACGGGTGCGATTGACGTTCACGTTGGAATAATGCGCGACATGTTCGTTAGAGCCCGTGGCGGCGCAGTGGCGGCCATAGACGGTGCGCGACATGATGATTTCGCCGATGATAACCGCCAGCGCAAAAACGATGATCGGCCAACTGATCCCGAGGATCCCGTCGAAATACACGGGCCGGTAGAAACTGCGCAGCCCGAAATCGAGCGACAGGGTGCCGCCATCGGCCAGCCACGTCACCAGCGAGCGGTAGATGCCCATGGACCCGAGCGTGACGATGAAGGCCTCAATGCCAAGGGCGGTGATCAAAAAGCCGTTCAACAGGCCAGCCAATAGCCCCGCGACGATGGCCGTGAACATCCCCAACAGGATGATCGGCACGCCGACACCGAGGCTTGGCAAGGCGGCGTTCATCACCAAGATCATCAGCCCCGCAATAAAGGCCGCCATCGACCCGACAGAGAGGTCGAGCCCCCCGGCGGTGATGACAAAGGTCATGCCCACCGCGATGATCCCGATGAAGGCCGAGCGGGCGAGGACGTTGGTGATATTCGCCGCACTCAGGAAGTTTGAGTTCATCAGCGCGCCGATGACCAAAAGGACGATCAGCGCGATGATTGGCCCGAGGACGGACATCGACGGCATCCGGAAGCTTTTGGTGTGAGGTGTGGTTACATCTGTCATCTTCAGTTTCCTTAGGCCGTCATCGGCATTTGTTCGGCGCTCAGCCCCATCGAGAGGCGCACAATCGCGTCTTCCGTGATTTCACCCGCGTTCAGCGTGCCGCTGACCTCGCCCAGCCGCATGACCATCACACGGTCGGCAAGGCCGATGAGTTCGGGCATTTCAGAGGTGATCACGATGATCGCATGACCCTGATCGGCCAGTTTGCGCAGGAAGGCATAGATTTGCTGCTTGGTACCGATGTCGATGCCGCGTGTGGGTTCATCGACGATCAGGATGCGCGGCTCAGAGAGCATGATCTTGGCCAGCAGCAGTTTCTGCTGGTTGCCACCCGACATATTGCCGACGCGCACATCACGGCTGCCTGCGCGAATGTCGAATTCGCTGATCGCATGGGTCAGCGCCGTTTCCTCGGCGCCTCGGTCGATCAGGAAACCGCCGAATTTATGCAGGTTCTGCAGCGTTAGGTTTTCTCGCATGCCGCGTTCCAACAGCAGCCCGCGCAGCTTGCGGTCTTCGGTGAGGTAGCAAAGCCCCTCCTGCTGCGCGTCGCTCGGCTTCTTGAACTGCACCGGCTCCCCAAAGAGGGTGACACGATCGAACGTCGCCGGGCGCAGCCCCGCCAGCCCTTCCATCACTTCGGTCCGGCCCGAGCCGATGAGCCCGCCGACACCCAAAATTTCGCCCTGCCGCAACGAAAAGGAGACGTTTCTGGCAAAGCCCGGCACGCTGAGGTTTTCGACCGAGAGCACCTCTGGCGCGCCCTGTGCCACGCCGGGTTTTGGCGGATAGAGGTCCGACACATCCCGGCCCACCATAGCGGTGGCCATCTCGTCTTCGGTGATGTCCGAGCTTGGCCCCGAATGCACCACTGCCCCGTCACGCATGATGGTCACATGGTCCGAGATCTCGGCCACTTCGTCCAATTTATGCGAGGTGAACAGAACTGCCGTGCCCGCCGCGCGCAGCGCCGCGACCTGTTTAAACAGCACATCGGTCTCGCGTTTGGTCAGCACCGCCGTCGGCTCATCCATGATCAACACCCGCGCATCGCGCGACAGGGCTTTGGCGATTTCGACCATCTGTTTGTCGGAGTTGGACAGGCGCGACACCAGCGCATCCGGAGAAACGTTGCAGGCCACCCGATCAAGATAGTCCCGCGTGCGCCGCCGCATCTCGGCCTTGTCGAGCAGTGGCCCGCGTTTCAACTCGCGGCCCAGAAAGATGTTTTGCTCAACGGTCAGCTGTTCGGCCAGATTGAACTCTTGGTGGATCATCACGATCCCCGCCATCTCGCCTTCGTGCAGGCTGTTGAACCGCACCGGCGCGCCGTCGAGTTGCACATCGCCCTTGCTGGGCAGTTGATAGCCCGCCATGATCTTCATCGTGGTGGACTTGCCCGCCCCGTTCTCACCAATGAGCGCATGAACGGTCCCCGGCTCCAGCGCGAGGGTCACGCCATGCAGCACTTCGATCGAGCCGAAGCTCTTGCTCACGTCGCGCAGGGCAAGAACGGGGGTGGCGCTCATAGCTTGGTCCACGCCGCATCATTGGCCGAGGAGGTGACACAGGCGTTGATGAAACGCATCCCCGCCATGCCCGCAGTGATGCCGGGCAGCACGCCCATGGCGCTTTCGCGGGTCGCCCCGCCCTGCACCGCACGGATCGCATCGGCGGCCTCATTATAGATTGTGGCGAACCCTTCGAGGTAGCCTTCGGGGTGGCCACCGGGAATGCGACTCACCGACTGCGAGGCTTCTGATGTTCCGGCCCCGTTGCGGGTAATCAGGCGTTTCGGCTCTCCCAATGGCGTGAACCACAGGTAGTTCGGGTCCTCCTGCGACCACTCCAGACCGCCTTTTTCCCCATAAACCCGCAGCTTCAGCGCGTTTTCGTTACCGGGGGCCACTTGGCTTGACCACAGCATGCCGCGCGCGCCGCCCGCAAAACGCAGCATCATATGCGCGTTGTCGTCGAGCTTTCGCCCCTTGCCCCAGCTTTGCAGATCTGCGGCAAGGCTTTCGACCTGCAGACCGCTGACAAAGCACGCAAGGTTATGGGCATGGGTGCCGATGTCCCCCACCGAGCCGCCCGCGCCAGAGCGTGCGGGATCGGTGCGCCATTCGGCTTGTTTGACGCCTTCGTTCTCCATCGGCGCGGTTAGCCAATCCTGCGGGTACTCTGCCTGAACGATGCGAATATCGCCCAGATCACCCGCCGCCACCATGGCCCGCGCTTGGCGGATCATGGGGTAGCCGGTGTAGTTATGGGTGAGGATGAAAAGCGCCTCGGCCTCCGCGACGCTGGCCGCCAACGCCTCCGCATCCTCAAGCGTGGAGGTCAGCGGCTTGTCGCAGATCACATGGATGCCCTTGGCCAAGAATGCTTGGGCTGCGGCGGCGTGCACGTGGTTAGGCGTCACGATCGAAACCGCCTCAATCCCGTCGTCGCGGGCGGCTTCGGCCTCGGCCATCTCTTCGAAACTGCCGTAGGAGCGTGGGATGCCCAAAGCCTCTGCACTGGCAGCGGATTTTTCAGGGGTCGAAGACAGCGCGCCTGCGACCAGATCGAACCGGTCGTCGATGCGCGAGGCGATGCGGTGCACCCCGCCGATAAAGGCGTCATTGCCGCCGCCCACCATGCCAAGTCGAATACGTGCCATCAGTCGATCCCCAGCATCTTGCGGTTTGCCGCCTCATCGGTGCCGCCATCGGCGAAATCGTCAAAGGCTTTGTCGGTTACGCGGATGATGTGATCTGAGACGAACTGCGCCCCCTCGCGCGCGCCGTCTTCGGGGTGTTTTAGGCAGCATTCCCATTCCACCACGGCCCAGCCATCGAAATCATTCGCCGCCATTTTGGAAAAGACCGCGCCGAAATCAACCTGACCATCGCCCAAAGACCGGAACCGCCCGGCGCGGTCCGTCCAGCTTTGGTAGCCCGAATAGACCCCTTGCCGCCCGGTGGGATTGAACTCCGCATCCTTGACATGGAACATCTTGATCCGGTCCTTGTAGATGTCGATGTTATCAATATAATCAAGGCATTGCAGCACATAGTGGCTGGGATCATAAAGCATATTGGCCCGCGCGTGATTGCCCGTGCGCTCCAAGAACATCTCATAGGTGATGCCGTCATGCAGGTCTTCGCCGGGGTGGATCTCATAGCAGACATCGACGCCGCTGTCTTCGGCGTGGTTCAGGATCGGCAGCCAACGCGCGGCCAACTCATCAAAGGCGGTCTCGATCAGCCCCGCAGGGCGCTGTGGCCATGGGTAGACATAAGGCCACGCCAGCGCGCCCGAGAAGGTCGCATGTGCGCCAATCCCCATATTCTTGGACGCCGAAAGCGCCATCTTTACCTGCTCGACGGCCCATTCCTGACGCGCCTTGGGGTTGCCGCGCACTTCCTCTACTGCGAAGCCGTCAAAGGCAGTGTCATAGGCCGGGTGCACCGCGACCAACTGGCCCTGAAGGTGGGTCGAAAGTTCGGTGACCTCTACGCCGTTCTCGACTGCCTTGCCCTTGAACTCATCGCAGTAATCCTTGCTTGACGCCGCTTTGGCCAAGTCGATCAGCCGTGCGTCCCAACTGGGCACCTGCACACCCTTATAGCCACAATCGGCAGCCCATTTGGTGATGCTGTCCCAAGAATTAAACGGCGCTTCGTCGCCTGCAAACTGCGCCAGAAACAGCGCTGGTCCCTTGATCGTTTTCATGGTGGTCCTCCCTCCTCGCTTACACGAAGCGATTTACGATATTCTCCAGAATTTCCTGCCGGCCCGAGCGGGGCTGCGGATTGATGCCGTCTTTGGCAACCTGCGCCGCGATGCTGGCCAGATCCCCCTCCAGCATGGCCTTGGCGTTGGGGCTCTCCCAGCCCGCGTAGCGTTCATCGCGCATGGCCTCGAGCGTGCCATCCTCCAACATCGCGACGGCGGCTTTGAAGCCCCGCGCGCAGACATCCATCGCGCCTGCATGGGCCGCGACCAGATCGATCGGGTCAAGCGATTGCCGCCGCAGCTTGGCGTCGAAGTTGGTGCCGCCGGTGGTGAACCCGCCCGCTTTGAGCACCTCGTAATAGGCCAGCGCGACCTCGGGGACGTTGTTGGGGAACTGGTCCGTGTCCCAGCCCGATTGATAGTCGTTGCGGTTCATGTCGATGGAGCCGAAGATCCCCAGAGAGGACGCCAGCGCCAATTCATGTTCGAACGAATGGCCCGCAAGGATCGCGTGGCCCTGTTCGATGTTCATCTGAACCTCGCCCTCCAGCCCGAACTCCTTAAGGAAACCATAGACGGTCGCGACATCGAAATCATACTGGTGTTTGGTGGGCTCCTGCGGCTTCGGCTCCACCAGAATGGCACCTTTGAAGCCGATCTTGTGTTTGTACTCCACCGCCATCTGCAAGAACCGTCCGGCCTGCTGGCGTTCGCGTTTCAGGTCGGTGTTCAGCAGGGTTTCATAGCCCTCGCGCCCGCCCCAAAGCACATAGTTCCGGCCGTCCAGCTTGTGGGTCGCATCCATACAGGCTTTGACCGTCGCCGCGGACCAGGCAAAGACCTCCGGGTCGGGGTTGGTGGCCGCGCCCGACATAAAGCGGCGGTGACCAAAGAGGTTCGCGGTGCCCCAAAGCAGCTTGGTCTTGGAGCTTTCCATCTTGGTGCCGAAGTAGTCGATGATCTCTTCGAAATTACGCAGGCTCTCGGCGAATGTATCGCCTTCGGGGCGGATGTCGGCATCGTGCCAGCAGAAGAAAGGCGCGTTCAGCAGATCGAACATCTCAAACGCCACATCGGCCTTGAGGCGTGCCATGTCCATCGTCTCGCCAAACCACGGGCGGTCAAATGTCTGGCCGCCGAAGGGATCGCCGCCGGGCCACGCAAAGGAATGCCAATAGGCCAAAGCAAAGCGCAGGTGGTCTTCCATCCGTTTGCCCATGACCACTTCGTCAGGATTGTAGTGGCGAAAGGTCAGGTCAGACCCTTCTGGGTCATAGGACAGGGGCTTAATATCTTTAAAGAAATCACTCATGTATCTTGGGCCTTCATCTGATCGGTCAAAGCGTCGGCGGGCAGATTGTCCCGCACATAAATCGTCGGCACGAGTTCCGGCATCGGCGGCAGGTCTTTCGCGTCAATCAGGGCGCGCAGCACGGTGAACGCGCGGTTGATTTCCACGTCAGGCCGCTGGTCGATGACCAGATCAATCTGCCGCTCCATCAGTGCTTGGCGGGAATGGGCGACAAGCTCATGCACCACGCAAAAGGGGCGTGTCCCCTGCCCGCCGCGAAGGGCGGCGATCAGGCCGCTGTTGCCCGCGCCAACGTTGTAAAGCGCCGTCAGCCCTTGCTGGGTCAGGACCTCTTGCGTCTGCGCCTGAAGCACCTGCGCATCGTCCTTGGTCATGATCGGGTCGAGCACCGAAACCTGCGGAAAATCAGCGTTGAGCACTTCGCGAAATCCGGCAAGGCGCTCCGCGTGGTCACGCGCGTCGAGCGAGCCTGCAAAGGTCTGTACCTGCCCGCCTTGCCCGCCATGGGCAAGGCCCACCATCCGCCCGGCAGTGCGCCCGGCGGCGATATTGTCGATGCCGATATAGGCCGCGCGGGCGGCGTGGGGCAGGTCGGAGACAAGGCCCACCACAGCCACCCCTTTGGCGCGCAATTCGGCCAAAGGTGCCTCAAGCGCAGCGCTTTGCAGCCCGACGATGGCGACACCGTCAAAATCACGCTCAAGCAGGGCCGAGATACTGTCTTGCAGCCCTTCCACCGCGAAGGCTGCGACCTCGATCACCTCGGCGGTCACACGCTCGCTGACGTGATGGGCGGCGGCGTGGTCGATGTGCTGGCGGATACGGTTGAAGAAAGCGTTGGAGCCGCGGGGGATCAAAAACGCGAGCCGGTAGATCCGACCGCGCGACAGGTTGGCCGCCGCGACATTGCGCACATAGCCAAGAGAGGTGACCGCCTCGCGCACCTTGGCGATGGACTTGTCGGCCACATTGCCGCGGTTGTTGATCACCCGGTCCGCGGTGGCATAGCTCACCCCGGCAGCGCGTGCGACATCGCTCAGCGTTGGACTTGTCATGATCCCTCCCCCATCGCAACAACCCTCCCAAGCGGCGCGTCTTGACCCTATCTATGAGGATATTTTGATATACGTCAATCATTTTTGATAGACGTATATCATTTTTGCAGAATGCAAAGCCGCCGCAGGGCTCCGAGGCAGCAGGTAAAGCGTTATTGTAAAGGGATTTAAATCAGCAGAAGGGCGTCAGCGCCCTACGGCCACTTCATTTTCCTGCATCGGGCCGGGGTGAATGCAGGCTACCTGATGCGCGCCCCGTCCCGGCTCTGGCACCACTTCAGCGCAATCGGCCTGCGCGCGCGGACAGCGGCCCCGGAAAACACAGCCCGAGGGCGGGTTCATCGGAGAGGGCATATCGCCCGTCATCGGCACGATCTGCTTGGCGCGTTCGGCCACGGGATCGGGGATCGGCACTGCCGAAAGCAACGCCTGCGTATAGGGGTGCTGCGGGTTGTCGTAGAGCTGCGCCTTGGGGGCCTTTTCCATGATGCGGCCCAGATAGAGCACCATGACCTCGTCCGAAATGTTCTTCACCACGCTGAGGTCATGGGCGATAAAGATCATCGCCAGCCCCAGATCGCGCTGCAGCTCCTTCAGCAACTCAATCACCTGCGCTTGGATCGACACATCAAGCGCCGAGACCGGCTCATCGCAGATCAGCAACTTCGGCTCTACGATCAGGGCACGGGCGATGCCGATGCGTTGGCACTGGCCGCCCGAGAACTCATGCGGGTAGCGGTTGATCATCTGCGGCAGCAGACCCACGCGCTTCATCATCTGCGCGACACGGGCGCGGCGTTCCTTGGCAGAGATCTCGGGCCGGTGCGTGCGCAGCGGCTCTGCGATAATCTGGCCCAGCGTCATGCGGGGGTTGAGCGAGGCCAGAGGGTCTTGAAACACCATCTGGATCTCAGAACGGTAGGGTTTCATCTGCCGGGGGGAGAGTGACAGCAGGTCCGTCTCTCCGCGCCAGTTCACCTGCCCCGTCGCCGGGACCATTTGGATCAAGCCCCGCGCGAGGGTGGATTTACCACAGCCGGATTCGCCAACCACGCCAAGCGTTTTGCCCGGCTCCAGATCAAAGCTCACCCCGTTCACCGCGTGCAGATAGCGCGGTTTCATCCAAGGCATGTCGCCAGCGCGGGTGATGGGGAAACGCACGTGGAGGTCGCGCACTGAGAGAAGCGGGCTCATGCGGTGACCTCCGCAATCGGGCGGTGGCAGGCACGGGCGCGGCCTTCGGCAAAAGGCGCAAGGGGCGGCATCACGCGGCAATCCTCGCCGGCGTAGGTGCAGCGTGGGCGGAACGGGCAGCCTTGGGGCGGCGCGGCCATGTTGGGCGGGTTGCCGGGGATCGCCTTCATGGTGGCGTCTTGGTCATCGACCCGCGGCACGGCAGCCAGAAGGCCACGGGTGTAGGGGTGCGTCGGTTGCGCAAAAAGCGGCTCGGTCGGGCCCTGCTCCATCACGCGGCCACCGTACATCACCAGCACCCGCTCGCAGAACCCCGCGACGACGCCAAGGTCATGGGTGATGAGGATCGTGGCCATGCCGAAATCCTTTTGCAGATCACCCAGCAGGTCCATGATCTGCGCCTGCACCGTCACGTCGAGCGCGGTGGTCGGCTCATCCGCGATCAGCAGGTCGGGTTTGCACAGCAGCGACATGGCGATCATCACCCGCTGGCGCATCCCGCCGGAGAACTCGTGCGGGAAGAGGCGGATGCGCTCCTTGGCTGCGGGGATCTTCACCGCGTCGAGCATCCGCACCGACTCCGCCAGTGCGTCGCGTTTGGACATGCCTTTGTGCAGGGTCAGCACCTCGGTCATCTGGTCGGCGATGCGCATATAGGGATTGAGCGAAGTCATCGGATCTTGAAAGATCATCGCGATCCGCTCAGCCCGCAGTTTGTTCAGCACCTTCGGCTTCGCGCCCAAAATCTCCTGCCCGTCAAAGCGCACCGACCCGCCCGTGCGCCCATTCGGCGCAAGCAGCCCCATGATTGAGAAGGCGGTCTGGCTCTTGCCCGAGCCGCTTTCGCCGACGATGCCCAAGGTCTCACCCCGGCTGATCGACAGCGACAGGTCGTTGACCGCATGCACGGGGCCATCTTCGCCGTCGAAGGCGACAGAGAGCTTGTCGATTTCCAGCAGAGACATCAGCGATCCTTGGGGTCGAGGGCGTCACGCAATCCGTCGCCGATAAAGAACAGGCCAAAGAGCGTGAGACAGAAGAACAGCAGCGGGAAACCCAACTGCCAAGTGGTGCCATAGGCGATGGTGCCCGCCCCTTCGGAGATCAGCGCCCCGAGGGAGGTGAGCGGCTCTTGAATGCCAAGCCCGAGGAACGAAATGAAGCTTTCCGTCAGGATCATCAGCGGGACCAGCAGCGTGGCGTAAACCGCGATCACGCCCAAGAGGTTGGGTACGATATGGCGCAGGATGATGACCGGGGCCGAGACGCCGGTGGCGCGGGCGGCCTCGACAAACTCGCGGCCCTTGATGGTCAGCGTCTGGCCGCGCACGATGCGGGCCATCTCCATCCAAGAGATCAGTCCGACGCCTGCAAAAAGGATGGTGATCGAGCGGCCATACATGACCAAGAGCAGGATCAGCACGAACATGTAAGGCACGGCCATGAAGATATCGACGAGCCGCATCATGATGCTGTCGGTGCGCCCACCGAAGTAGCCCGCTACCGCGCCGTAAAGCGTGCCGACCACACAGGCAATCAACGCGCCGACAAGGCCCACCGCGAGGCTGATCTGCGTGCCTTGCACGGTGCGGGCGAACAAATCGCGCCCCAGATCGTCGGTGCCAAAGTAATGGCCGCTTTCAATCGACGGCCCACCCAATTCGACGATCTGGCCCATGACGTTGTAGTCCAATTCCTCGTTCGACCATCGCGCAAAGCTGTTGCCAAAAAGCGCGAAGGCTACGACGAAGCCGAGGATCACCAGCCCCATCAGCGCCGCCTTGTTGCGAAAGAACCGCCGCCGCGCATCGGCCCAAGGCGAGCGGCCCTTGCCTGCGATCTCACTGGCCTCGACCCGTTGTTCGGATGTCATCACCATGTCAGTACCGGATCTTGGGGTCGATCCACCCGTAGAGGATATCGACCACGAGGTTAAAGAAGATGGTCAGCGCGCCCACGAGGATCGTCACCCCCATCATCACCGCGTAGTCGCGGTTGAGCGCTGAATCGACGAAAGCCTTGCCAATGCCGCCAGTGGAGAAATAGATATCGACCACCACAGAGCCAGTGATCATGGCCACGAAAGCCGGCCCGAGATAGGAAATCACCGGCAACATCGCGGGTTTCAGCGCATGGCGCAGGATCACCCGGCGTTCGGGCAGCCCCTTGGCGCGCGCGGTGCGGATGTGGTTGGAGGTCAGCACTTCGAGCATCGACGAGCGCGTGATCCGCGCGATGGACGCCATGAAAGACGTCGACAGCGCGATCACCGGCATGATCCAATATTCCGGCCCCTGCCAACCACCGCCCGGCAGCCAGCCGAGCCAAAGGGTAAAGACCAGCACCAAGATCGGCGCCATAACGAAATTCGGCAGCACCTGCGCCCCGATAGAGACGCCAACCGCGACATAATCGAGCAGCGAGTTGTGCCGGACCGCTGCGGCCACGCCAAGGCCAACGCCGACGATCACTGCGACAGCAAAGGACAACAGCCCATAGGTCAGCGTAATCGGGAAACCTTGGGCGATGATCTCATTCACCGAACGGTCTTTGTAAACAAAGCTCGGCCCGAAATCGAACTCGGTCACGATGCCCCAGACATAGCTACCGATCTGCTTCCACAGCGGATCATCCAGCCCGTATTTCGCGTTGAGGTTGGCCAGCACCTGCGGCGGCAACTCGCGTTCCGAGGTGAAGGGGCCACCGGGCGCAGAATGCATCAGCAGGAAGGAAATCACGATCAACACCAAAAGTGTCGGGATCGCAATCGCAAGGCGCTTGAGGATGTAACTGAGCAAGAGGCGCGCGCTCCGAATACGGGGTTTGTGGGGGGTGTAGAATAGAATCGGGCAGCCCGTGCCTTAACCGCCGGGCTGCCCGAATGTCGAGAGGTTACTCGGCGGTACGATAGAGGTCCTTGCCGTACCACGTGTTGTTCACGTTATTCTCGGGCAGACCTTCGATGTCTTCCGCGATCATGTCGACGTTGGCGTAGTGGTAAATCGGGATGATCGGCATTTCCTCGGCCAAGATACGCTCCGCGTCTTTGTAAAGCGGCTGCGGGTCTTCGGCGGTTTTGCTGTCCTTCATGAGCTTGTCATAAGCGTCATTGTAGAACTCGCCGTTGTTGTGACCCGAATATGACGTCAGCAGATCAAGGTAAGTCGAGGCCTCGTTGTAGTCGCCGCACCAAGCGTAACGCGCCATGTCGTAGTCTTGGTTTTGCATGCGGTCGGTGTGGACCTTCCACTCATAGTTGTCGAGCGTGAGGTTCACGCCGATCTGTTTGAGCATCTGCGAGGCCGCAATGGCGATCTTTTTGTGATCTTCCGATGTGTTGTACTGCAGCGTCAGGTCCAGCGGGTTGTCGGGGCCATATCCCGCCTCGGCCAACAGTTCTTTGGCCTTTTCCACGCGCTGCGCCTGATCCATATTGTCGGCCCAATCCAACTCGGGACGCTCGAAATCGGCGATCGCCCAGTGGGTCCAGTTGTACGACGGCTTCTGACCGCCTTGCAGGATACGCTCGACAATGATGTCGCGGTCGATGGCATAGGCCAACGCTTTGCGCACATTGACGTTTTTCAGCGCCTCGGGGCCCTTTTCCCCTACGTTCAGCATGTAGATATAGGAGCAGTTATAGGGGGTTGAGACCGCCTGTTCGGGGTACTCTTTCTTCAGACGCGGGTATTGACCGGCGGGGATATCCACGCGGTCCAACTCACCAGCCAGATAGCGGGTCAGCGCTTGGTTCACGTCATTGATCGTGAGCGCGGTGATCTTCTCCATCACGACATTGGCGGCGTCCCAATAGGTGTCGTTCTTCTCCATCACGACACGTTCGCCCAACTGATGCTCGACCAGTTTATAAGCGCCGTTGCCGATGAGCGTGCCCGCATCGGTCCAATCGTCGCCATGCTCTTCCACCACGCTTTGCAGCACGGGGAAGGTCGACCCATGCACCAGCATCTGCGGGAAATAGGGCAGCGGCGTGGTGATCTTGACCTCAAGCGTGTGGTCGTCGACGGCTTGGATGCCCAATTCCTCGGGCGACTTGTCCCCGGCGATGATCTCAGGCGCGTTTTCGACCTGCATCAACTCCATATACCATGCGTATTCCGACGCGGTCGCCGGGTCCGCCAAACGGCGCCAAGAATAGACGAAATCATTGGCCGTGACCGGCTCGCCATTGGACCATTTGGCGTCTTTGCGCAGGTTGAAGGTGTAGGTCTTGCCGTCTTCGGAGACTTCGTGGTCAAGCGCCACACCGGGGACCAGTTCGCCATTGCCGTCTTCGTTATAAAGCCCTTCAAAGAGGTTGCGCAGCACGTCCGAACCTTCGACATCGGTGTTGATCTGCGGGTCCATCGACTTGATCGCGTCAAGCAGCCAGAAGGTATAGCTTTGATCTTCGGCAAGGTTCACACCCTCGGGGACATCGGCGGCTTGGGCCTGAAACGCAAGGCCGAGCGCCAATGCGGAGGATGCAAGTGTGGTGCGTAGCTTCATGGTGACTCTCCGTTGATTGAAAGTTCGTGTTCTGATTGAAAAGTAATCAATCGAAAACGAAGAGCGCATGCAAGACGTTGCCTCGCGTCAGCCAAGGACCGCGGCTTCGCGCCGAGGCGGCGCGGCGGTAGCGCGGCGCATATCCACCCCGCGCCCCGACCCCGCTCTGGCCGGGGGATCGGGGGTCGAAAGGGATGGGCGCCTAACCGCGTGCCCCCCAAGTGTCGGACAGTCGGTAGCCGCCGGGCCACGGGTCATCGGGGTCTAGCATGTGCTGGTGGATGCCTGTGACCCAGCCCCGCCCAGAGAGTTCGGGAAGGATCGCCGGATGATCGCCCACGCGCGTCTCGCCCAAGATCCGCCCTGTGAAGGTCGAACCGATCAGCGACACGGTGGTCAGACTGTCCTCCAGCCCCATTTCCCCCCGCGCGTGCAGCAGGGCCATCCGCGCGCAGAGTGCGGTGCCAGTGGGCGAACGGTCCACCTTGCCGGGCTGGATCGCCACCGCCGCCCCGGCGCGCAGACCGGTCGCGTCGCGGGTGACTGGCCCGGCAAAAAGGCAAAATGAGAAATGCTGCCAATCGGGGTTCTCGGGGTGCTCAAACCGGATCGCGGCATTCGCGGCATTGGTGATCCGCACGCCAAGGCGGGCGATATCATGGGCCTCATGCGCCTCCAGTGAAAACCCCATCGCGGCGGCGTTGACGACCACGAAACTGTCGCCGCCATAGGCGGTATCGACGGTGAGCCTGCCCAGCCCTTCGACCTCAAGCGGCACATCCAACCGGGCGGCGAAGCTCGGCAGGTTCTGCACGAAAATACGCTCCGCCTTGCCATTGCGACATTCCGCGCGGACCGTCACCAGCCCGCCCGGCGCTTCGAGCGTTAGCTCCGTCACCGGTTCCGTCATCGGCAGGATCCCCCCGTCCAGCAGGACAGTCGACACGCAGATCGAGTTGGAGCCCGACATCGGCGGCGTGTCCTCCGGCTCCATGATGATAAAGGCCGCATCGGCGCGCGGGTCTTTCGGCGGGACGAGCAGGTTCACATGGCGAAACACCCCGCCGCGCGGCTCGTTCAGCACGAAGTTGCGCAGCGTCTGGTCCCGCGCGATCCAACGGCTTTGCTCCCAGAGCGTGTCGCCGGGGGGCGGGGTGACACCGCCGACGATCACATCGCCGACCTCGCCCTCCGCATGGGCGGAAATGACGTGAATGGTCTTGCTGCTACGCATCGTTTGTTTCCTCTTCGGCCAGCCATTTCGGCAAAGCCTCTCCGGCCTGCCCGGTCACGGCGGCCTCCACGCAATCGGCGATACTGCCAAAGCGCACCGCACGGCCCGAAAGGCCCGGAGCGTAATGGGCGTATTTGCCCGAGTTGGTCATCAACACCTTGGCCGAGGGCGGGAAGACCGGCTCGGAAATCGAGCACCAGCAGATGTCGGGCACGACCTGCACCCCTGCTGCTTCGAGCCGCGCCACGGTGCCGTCGTCGCGCGCCGCCGTGAGCGTGTCATGCCCAAGGGTGACGATAACCGCCGTGTCTGGGTGACGTTTTCGCCCGGCCAGAGCCGCATCCAAAGCTCGGCATTCCGCGAGCGAGAAATGCGGGCTGCCGAAGGCCACGAGATCGACCTGCGCAGGCCCCGCGTTGAATTGCCGCCAGACACGGCGCAGGTCTTGGGGCGTGATGCGCAGCGTATCGGCCTTAGCCACGGGGGGCAGATCGGCTTCGGGCGTGACGCCAGCCACATGCAGCATCGGCGCGGCGGAGGTGGTGCCAAAGGCGGCGCAGAGCGCTTTGAGGTCATCCTCGTTCGGCGCAGCGGTTTCCAGCCCGCGCAGCAGCGGGCTCCGGTCTGGCGCTGCCTGCCCCGCCAGCCAGCCGAGCATCGGCCAAATCGCCTCGTCATATTGCGCGGGCAATGTCACATCGATCACACGGCGTGGGGCGCGGTGTTCATCCAGATAGACCCCCGAGAGCGGCGCGCGCGCCGTGAGCGCTATGCAGAGATCGAGGAAGTCGGGATGTTTCACCGTCCGCGCGCCAAGCACGCTATTGGCATAGATCACCGCGTTGGATTCCGACCACGCGATGAACTCGCCACGCTCGGGCGGGGCGGGCAGTTGGTAGGGCGCGCAGGTAAAACTGGGCCGCGCGCCCATGGTAACATAGGCGTCGGCCAGACGGCTGGCGGGCAGGCCGAAATCTGGCGGCACGCCTTGGGCGCGCCAATTGCCGTGATCGACCGAGATCGCGTTCATCGTGGTCGGCACGCGCACCTGTGATCCCATATCGGCCATGGTCTGCGCAAAAAGCAGGTTGGCGGGGCTGGCGTAGATGCAGCCGTCGATATGCACGCGCGTCACGTCGACCAGCCGCTCGGCCCCCTGCCCGCGCGCCATGGTGCAGGTGATCTCCATCGCCAGTTGCACGGCCGGGCCGTGGGCTCCGTCCAGCATTGCTTGATCCTCAGCGGTGAGATGCAGATCGCGGGCGGGCTTGTCCGACAGGGGCAGAACCCACTCATCCGTGCTCAGCATCTCCGGCGTAATCCGCGCGCTGCGCGCTTTGGCGAGCAGGTCGTAGTCCTTTGCGCCGAGGCGCAGTACCGCGAGCGGCTTGTCGAACATTTTGCCCGCGATCAGCGCCCCCAAGGTCAGGATGTCTTCGGCCTCGCGAAACACGAGGGCAGCAGGGGCATGGCCATTCAGCGCCAGTTCCAACAGCACGCCACTGCCGGTGCAAGACCCCCGGCTGGTGGGCATCAACACGATCTTCCCCGCCAGCGACTGACCGCACAGCGGGTGATGCGCGTCGATGACCTTGCCGCTGGCCGGATCGACGCCACCCCAGAAACTCAGCCCCTCGGAGGATGCGAGCACCGCGCCTTTGGCCTCGGCGGGAACGATAATTTGCGCCATGGGGAGCCTTTCCAAGTCAGGTGACGACAAAGCCATGCGCGAAGGGGTCGCGCTCGTCGATAAAGATGGTGTTAAAGCCGGTGACCCGCGCCCAACCTGCGATAGAGGGGATGATCGCGGGCTTTCCCGCCACCTCCGCCGCCGCTTCGACGCGGCCCTTGAACATCGACCCGATGATGGATTCATGCACGAAGTCGTCGCCCACCTTCAGCTTCCCCTTGGCCGCAAGCTGAGCCATCCGCGCCGAGGTGCCGGTGCCGCAGGGGGAGCGGTCGATCGCCTTGTCGCCGTAGAAGACCGCGTTGCGGGCGTGGGCCTCGGGCGCTTGGGCGGCACCGGTCCAAAGGATGTGGCTCAACCCGTTGATCGCCGGGTGTTCGGGGTGGATGAATTCGTATTTCGCATTGAGTGCCGCGCGGAGTTTGGGGCTGAGACCGACCAGCTCGGAAACCGAAAAATCCGCCATGTCGCGAAAATTCTTCTGCGGCTCGACGATGGCATAGAAGTTCCCGCCATAAGCCACGTCGACCACCACTTCGCCCAATCCGTCGACCTCGGCCGTCAGCCCTTCGGAATGGAGGAAGGCGGGCACATTGGTCAGCCGTACTTCTTCGACGAAACGCCCCTCTTGGCGGTAGGTCACATCGACCCGCCCGGCGGGGGTCTCAAGGCGCAACTGTCCGGGGGTGGCGGGCGTGACCAACCCGTTTTCCAGCGCGATGGTGACGGTGCCGATGGTGCCATGGCCGCACATCGGCAGGCAGCCTGAGGTTTCGATGAAGAGCACGGCGATGTCGCAGTCGTCGCGCGTTGGCGGGTAAAGGATCGCGCCGGACATCTGGTCATGGCCGCGCGGCTCGAACATCAGACCGGTGCGAATCCAGTCGTATTCCGCCAGAAAATGCGCGCGCTTTTCCAGCATGTTCGCGCCCTTAAGCAGTGGCGCGCCGCCGGTGACGAGCCGTACCGGATTGCCGCAGGTATGGCCGTCGATACAAGGAAATGTGTGTTGCGTCATGTCAGCCTCTAAAAACGCGCGGGAGAGAAGGGGGTCAGATCGATGCTGGGGTCTTGGCCGGTCAACAGGTTCGCGATGATGGCGGCGGTGCCCGCGGATTGCGTGAGGCCGAGATGGCCGTGGCCGAAGGCGCAGAAGACATCCGGGCGGTTTGGCAATGCCCCGATGGCAGGCAGGCTGTCGGGGAGCGAGGGGCGGAAACCCATCCACTGCGTGCCGCCCGAGGTATCGAGCCCCGGCAGGAAGCGCTTGGCCTTTTTCAGCATCGCATCGGCGCGGGCAAAGTTCGGCGGCAGGTCTAGCCCGCCCAGTTCCACCGCCCCGCCGACGCGCAGGCCGTCGCCGACTTTGCTGATGACAAAGCCATGGCCGCCGAAGGTGATCTGTCGTTTTAGATCAAACGCGCCTGCAGGCAGTGTCGTGTTATAACCGCGCTCGGTTTCCAGCGGAATTTTTACGCCAGCGGTGCGGGCCAAGTGATGCGAATGCGCCCCTGCGGCCAGCACCACGCGGCCCGGTATGAAGCCATCTGAGGTCTCGACCCCGCCCGCGACGAGACGTTCGGCGCGGGTGATCGTGATCTCACCGCCCCCTGCGCGAAAACGCTCGGCCATCGCCAACACATAGTCGCGCGGGTCCGAGATCGACTGCCATTCCGGGGTAAAGGTCGCATGGGTGAAAGAAAGCGCAAGACCGGGCTGATAGGCCGCGATTTCATCGCCCTTGAGATGGTTGAAGGCGATCCCCGCCTCTTCGCGGGCCTGCCAGCCGGGGAGCGAGGCGCGAAACTCGGCCTCGCTTTCATAGACCTGCAACTGGCCGTCATGGCGCAGCATATGGGCCAGGCCGCTCAACTCCAGATGCGGGTCGAGCGCGGCCTGCGAGAGCTTCATCAGCGCCGTCTGCGCCACGGTCGAGGCACGGACCTGCGCGGGCCAACTCGCTTTCCAAAACCGCCACATCCACGGCGCGATCCGCGCGGCGTAGCGCGGCGGTACCGACAGCGGCCCCAGCGGATCAAGCAGCCACTTCGGCGCCTGTCGGATCATCCGGGGTGAGGCGAGCGGTAGGATCTCGGTAAAGGCAAAGGCGCCCGCATTGCCCGCCGAGGCGCCCGCTGCCGGACCTTCGCGGTCGATCACCCGCACGGGCAGCCCGCGCGCCTGAAGCGCCAGCGCGATGGACAGGCCCACCACGCCCGCGCCGACAACCGTCACCGGGGTTTGGTTCATTACCGGACGCTCGACAGGAATTGACGGGTCTCTTCTTGCTGCGGATCGCCAAAGATTTGATCCGGCGCGCCGATCTCGGCCATGACGCCCTTGTGAAAGAACGCCACCCGGTCCGACACATCGCGTGCGAAACTCATCTCATGGGTGACACAGATCATCGTCATCCCTTCATCTGCCAGCAATTTGAGCGTATCGAGCACCTCGCCCACCAGCTGCGGGTCGAGCGCCGAGGTCACCTCGTCAAAGAGAATGTAATCGGGCGACATCGCCAATGCACGCGCAATCGCCATCCGCTGTTGCTGCCCGCCCGACAGGCGGCTGGGGTAGACGCCCAGCTTGTCGGCCAGCCCCACATGCGAAAGCTGCTGCACCGCGATCTCTTCGGCTTCTTTGCGGCCCATACCTTTGACCTTGCGCGGGGCAAGCGTGACGTTTTCCAGCACCGTCAGATGCGGGAAGGCGTTGAACTGCTGGAACACGATGCCGATCTTGCGGCGCAGCTTGTTCAGGTCGGTGTCGCGGGCGTGAACCTCGGTCCCGTCTACGACGATGCGGCCCTTGTCGATCGGCTCCAACCCGTTGATGCAGGTCAAAAGCGTCGATTTGCCCGAACCAGAGCCGCCGATCACCGAGACGACCTCGCCCTTCTGCACGGTCAGGTCGATGCCCTTGAGCACCTTAAGCGCACCAAAGGACTTATGGACGTTTTCAATCTCAATCATTTTCTTGCCACCTTTTTTCCAAGCGGCTGCCAAGCCGGGCAATGGGGAAACTGAGCGCGAAATAGATCGCACCCGTCACGAGCAGGATGAACATCGGCTCTTGCAGGCGTGTCACCAGAATCTGTGAGGCGCGCAGCAGTTCGATGATGCCAAGCCACATCACCAGCGCGCTGTCTTTCATCACGCCAAGCGTGAGGCCGATCCAACTGGGCAGGCCCACCCGCAGCGCCATGGGAAAGACGATCTGCGTGAGGTCTTGGCCCCATGTCATGCCAAGCGAACGCGCCGCACGGCGGGTGACCGAAGGCACCGCCTCAATCGCGCCGCGCACGATCTCGGTGCAATAGGCCGAGGTATAAAGCGCCAGCACGATGCAGGAGGTCACGAAGGGGGAAATCCCCCAGCCCGCGATGGCCTGAAAAGCGTTGGCGAGGATCAGCTGGATCAGCAGCGGAACCGAGCGGAAGATATCCAGCACAAAGGTCAGCGGCAGGGCCGCCCAAGGGCTGATCTGGCTGCGCAGTACCCCGAAGAAGACGCCAAGCAGCGTGCCGCCCACCACCGCAAAGGCGGTGACCGATAGCGTCACGCCTGCGCCTTTGAGCATGAACAACAGGTCGTTGAAGGTCAGAGCCGTATCAAACATCTATTCTCTTCCTTCAGTAGCGAAACAGGCGGGCGGCCAGAAGCCGTGCACCGAGCATCACGGCTTTGGCGATCACGTAGTAGATCACTGCCGCCAGTGCGAAGAATTCAAAGGTCCGGAAGCTGCGCGCGTTGAGGTCTTGCGTCACCCCGGCGAGATCCGAATTCAGCCCCACCGTGACCCCCAGTGAGGTCATCAGGATCGCCCAGATCATCTGGTTTGTGGTTGGCAGAAACGAGATGCGGAACATCTGCGGCACGATGATCAGGCGAAACGCTTTTGCTTGCCCCATGCCCAGTGACCGACCGGCGCGCAGCTGCGTGTCCGGAATGGCCCGCATCGCGCCGCGGAACGTCTCGCACAGGTAGCCTGCATTGTTAAACGCGATCCCGGCCAGCAATGCGGCATAGGGGCTGAGGTAAATCCCGAAAGACCCAAGCCCGAAATGCGCCATGTAAATTTGGAAAAGCGCGGGTGTGTTACGTGCCACTTCGACCCATGCGGTCGCAGGAGCACGCAGCCAGCGCGACTTGGCATCGCGGCCTACGGCCAGCAGCACGGCGATCGTTACGCCGATGAGCATCGACAGGATCGATATTTGCAGCGTAACCAGCGCGCCTTCCAGCATTTCTGGGAAAGCGCGAAAGGCCTGTCGCCATTGAAAGGTGTAGTTGCCCATCTCTTGCTCCGATCAGCGGTTATCGGCAGTGGGGGCCGCAAGCTGCGGCCCCCGCATCCATCAACGATAGGCTTTAGCGATGGTCAGGTCGGGCGCGTCGCCGCCGACCCATTTGTCAAAGAGTTCCTGGTAGCGGCCCGAACGGACCTGCTGGTTCACGAAGAGGTCGAGATAGTTCAGCAGGCCGTATTCCTGACGCAGGCCGATCAGACCGACATAGTCCACGTCAAAGGGCGCATCGCCCGCGATGGTCAGACCTTCGAATTTGCCGCCGTTAACGATGGAGGAGGCCACGGTGGAGGTCACGACCGTCGCATCAATCTGGCCTTGGGACAGCGACAGGAACACATCAGCTTGGCTCTGATAGGAGCGGAAGCTGCCCTCGTCCCATGCGTCGACCTGCTCTTCCAGCGCGATGGCCTCAAACGTGCCCGCGACGGAGCCGACGGTTTTGCCCTTGAGGCTTTCAAAGCTGTCGACGCCTGCGTCTTCGCGCGTCAGCACAACGTTGGTAAAGGCGAAGTAGGGGACGGAAAAACCGACTGTCTTCGCCCGCTCCAGCGTGTCGGAGGTAGAGGCGACACCCACATCCGCGCGGCCAGAAACAAGCGCGGGGATACGGTCAGGGAAAGGCGTCTCAACGATCTCGGCCTCGACACCAAGTGCTGCGGCCAGATCGTTGCAGTAATCCACGTCGAAGCCGACGGGCGTGTTGCTGTCATCGCGCGAGCCCATGGGCGGGAAGTCCAGCACCACGGCGCAGCGCAGCGTGCCCGAAGAAATGATGTCGTCCAGTTTGTCGGCCTGAGCGGCGGTGCCGATCACGGTCGCAGCCACGAGGCTCCCGGCGAGTTGCGTGAATTTCATAGATATCTCCCTCTTGGGTTGGTCGCCCCCGACTCTCTCTGGGCGGGGTACGGGGTGGTATGAAGGAACTATGTCCTCATTAAAAATACAATATGTATTTTTAGCTTTTATCGGTGTGTCGACATATTTTTGAACTATTGAGACGCTATCGTCGTTGTTTGGGGATGGGATAGAGCCGCAGCCGCTCCCTTTTCAGGCTGAAATGAGAAAGCCGGACGCGCGGCCCGGCTTTCTCGGTCTGGTGTCACTTCGCCGCGTCTTCGGGCAGAAGCGCCTCCGGCAGGTTCTGATAGGAAACAGGCCGCAGGAAACGCCGGATCGACAGGGTACCTACGCTGGTCGCGCCAAAGTTGGTGCTGGCCGGATATGGCCCGCCGTGCACCATGGAGTCCACCACCTCGACGCCGGTGGGGAAGCCGTTTGCCAACAGACGCCCGGCTTTGCGTTCCAGCACCGGCATCAAGACCCGCGCGGCCTTAACATCCGCGTCATCCATATGCAGGGTGATGGTCAACTGCCCGTCCAGCTCAACCGCCAGTGCGCGCATCTCTTCCAGCGAAGCAACCCGCACCACCAGCCCCAGCGGGCCAAAGACCTCTTCATGCAGCGCCGGGTTGGCTTTGAACTCTGCGCCCGTGGTCTCGAACAGGGCCGGGGCGGCGTTGCGGCCAGTGCTGTCGGCCACATGTACTTGGCGCAGGCTTGGCGCGGATTTGAACTTGTCGCGACCCGCACAGAAGGCTTCGGCGATGCCGTCGGTCAGCATGACCTGTTCGGCCACGTCTTGCAGTGCGGTGGCGGCACTTTGCACGAAGGCGTCTGCCCCTGCCCCGTCGATCACCACGGCAATGCCCGGATTGGTGCAGAACTGGCCTGCGCCCATGGTCAGGGACGCGGCCCAGCCTTTGCCCAGTTCCTCGGCCCGTGCCTCCATCGCGGCGGGGAGCATGAACATCGGGTTGACCGATCCCAACTCACCAAAGAAGGGGATCGGCTCTGGCCGCGCGGCGCAGAGATCGAACAGCGCCCGGCCCCCGGCGAGAGAGCCGGTGAAACCTACGGCCTTGATCCGCGGATGCTGCACCACGGCCTGACCAACCGCGCGGTTGCCGCCTTGGATCAGCGAAAACACCCCGCGCGGTATGCCGCAGCTTTCAACCGCCGCATGGATCGCTTCTGCAACAATCTCACCCGTGCCGGGATGGGCGGAGTGGCCTTTGACCACGACCGGACAGCCTGCCGCCAGCGCCGCCGCCGTGTCACCACCCGCAACCGAGAATGCCAGCGGAAAGTTCGACGCGCCAAAGACGGCGACAGGGCCGATCGGGCGTTGCACCATGGTGATCGCCGGGCGCGGGGCGGGCTGACGCTCTGGCATCGCCCCATCAAACCGGCGGTCGAGATACTCACCCTTTTCGATATGCGCGGCAAAGAGGCGCAGCTGGCCGACGGTCCGGCCCCGCTCTCCTTCCAGACGCGCTGTGGGCAGGCCGCTTTCTTGGCTGCCGATCTCAGTGATCTGGGCACCGCGGGCGTCGATCTCATCGGCGATGGCGTTCAGAAACTTAGCGCGGGTGGCGCGGCTGGAATAGCCGAAGTCCCAAAACGCCGCTTCGGCGGCTTCGCAGGCTTGGTCGACCAAATCCACCGTCCCGACCGAGAAGTCATGCACAGGCCCATGGGCAGGGCTAGAGCTAAAGCGGTCGTCGGTGGCGATCCATTCGCCAGCGATCAGGTGTTTGCCATGGGGGGTAAAGGCCATCGTCTTTCCTTTCATGCGGGCCGCGGCCCGGTGTCAGCTTGCGTCTCTGCGCAACTGGATACATGATGTATGCATGATTGCAACCCAAGCCCTGCGAGGATCCAGATGACCGATACGACCCTGTCCCACGACGCCCTAAACGGAATTGTCTTGCAGATTTTCCAAGGCGCGGGCCTGTCGCCGCAGAATGCCGCCGCCCTCGCGCGGGTGATCGTTGCGGGCGAAGGCGATGCCTGCAAATCCCATGGCATCTACCGGATCGAAGGCTGCCTGCGCACGATCAAGGCGGGCAAAGTGGTGCCTGATGCGGTGCCGCAGGTGCACCAAGATGACAGCGCCATTGTGCGCGTAAATGCGGGCGGCGGCTTTTCCAACGCTGCATTCGACGCGGGCGCGCCGGTGCTGGCAGAGCGTTGCCGCACGACCGGGATCGCCGCCATGGTGATCAACGATTGCACCCATTTCGCCGCCCTCTGGCCCGAGATTGAGACGTTGACCGATATGGGCCTCGCCGCCATGGCGATGTGCCCCAGCTATGCCAGCGTGGCCCCGTCGGGCGGCACCGACCCCTTGATGGGGACCAACCCTTTCGCCTTTGGCTGGCCACGGGCAGAGGGCAACCCTTACGTCTTCGACTTCGCCACCAGCGTCGCCGCCCGAGGAGAGATCGAACTTCACCGCCGCGCGGGCACGCCCCTGCCCGAAGGCTGGGCCGTCGCGCCCGACGGCGCGCCCACAACCGATCCCGAAGCCGCCCTTGCCGGGGCCATGCTGCCCTTTGGCGGACATAAGGGATCCGCCATTTCCACCATGATCGAACTTCTCGCCGGGGTGATGATCGGCGACCTGACCAGCCCAGAGGCGCGCGACGCCTTGGGCTCTCTCACCCTCGCGCCGGCGCATGGTGAGTTGATCATCGCCTTCGACCCGGCAAAGTTTGCCGCTGGCCGCTCCGGCGATCCCTTTGCGCGGGCGGAAACGCTCTTTGCCGCGATCATGGGCCAAGGGGCGCGGCTGCCCTCGCAGCGCCGGTTCAAGGCCCGCGCTGAAACCCGCGCAAAGGGGATTCCCCTGACGGAGGCGGAAAGGCAAAGCCTAGAGCGCCTGTTGGCCAACGGGCTCGACGCAGTTTGACCCCCTCCCGCGCTCCGGCCCCGCCTGAGGTTGGAGCGTTGAGAGCCGTGGCATGCCCCAAAGCCTCATCCGACCGCGCCGCTGCGCACGATCAAATGTCACAAAAAAGCGGCGATGCTACGGTAATCTGGGCAAAATTTTGTGCAGACCCCGGCAAGGAAAGCCCGGATAGGCGATTTTCCGCGCTGCTCTGCAGCATTCCGCTGAAAGTTACTGAATCAAGTTTCCAGCGCCGCCGAAAGGATTAGATAGGGAAAAAATTGCACACTCTTAACGTGTCTCTCGGGGTATTGTTTTGCCAAATTCTTCTACTACACGATCGAAAAAATTGCGGACCGAAGGATTAGAGCGGCGTCAGTTTCTGACCCTCTCCGCCGCGTCCTTTGCCGCCGCGCTGATGCCGCTGCGCGGTCGCGCGCAAGAGGTGCCTGCCGCCTCCTTCACATTCGACAATCTGGTCAATGACATGCGGGACTTGGCGCAGTCGTCCTATGCGGCTCCGAAGCCGGTAAAAGGATTCCTCGCCGATCTTGATTACGACGCTTACCAACGGATTCGATTCCGACCCGAACAGGCGCGCTGGCAGGAAAAGGGCGTTACCTTTAGGTTGCACGCCTTCCACCCCGGCTGGCTGTTCAAAGAAGCGGTGAAGATCAACGAGGTCCGGGGCGAGACGGTCGAGCCCATGAGCTTTACCACCGCGGATTTTGAGTATGACGACGCGGCGCTTGCCAAGTCGATCCCCCCCAATGCCGAGATGCCGGGCGTTGCCGGTTTCCGTCTGCACACCCCGCTCAACCGCGCCGATATTTTCGATGAATTGATCGTCTTCCAAGGCGCGAGCTATTTCCGCGCTCTGGGGAAAGACACGCTTTATGGACTGAGCGCGCGTGGCCTTGCCGTCAATACCGGCCTGCCCGAAGGCGAAGAGTTCCCCCGTTTCAGCGAGGTCTGGCTGCGCCGCCCCGAACCGAGCGATAGCAGCGCCACGATCTATGCCGCACTCGACAGCCCCTCGGTGACCGGGGCCTATAGGTTCGTGATCACACCGGGCGAGGACACCACCGTCGAGGTTACCATGCGGCTGTTCCTGCGCAAAGACATCAAGCAACTTGGCATCGCGCCGCTGACTTCGATGTTCCTGCACAATGGCGCGGACAAGGGCAGCTTTGACGATTTCCGTCCCTCGGTTCACGACAGCGAAGTCTTGGTGCTGAACGCGGGCAAGGATGCGACCCTTTGCCGCCCGCTGAACAATCCGCCGCGTTTGGCGAGTTCCTATTTCGGGGCGCAGAGCCCGCGCTCCTTCGGGCTGGCACAGCGCAACCGGGACTTTGAGCATTACCTCGATGCGCAGGCCCATTACGAACGGCGCCCCTCGCTGATGATCGAACCCATGGGCGACTGGGGCAAGGGCACGGTGCGACTGGTCGAAATCCCCTCCGATCTGGAGGGCAATGACAACATCGTCGCCTATTGGATTCCCGAGGGCGAAACCCGGGCCGGGGATGAATTGGCCTATGATTACCGCATGCACTGGGGGATGAACCCACCGGGCGCGACCCCGCAGACCCTTGGCCGCGTGGTGCGGCTGCGCTCGGGCCACGGCGGGGTTGCGGGTGTTGAGGCAGATACCGAGACCCGCAAATTCGTCATCGACTTCGCCGGCGGACAACTGAGCGATATGCCAAGCGACGCAGAGTTGCAGCCGATCGCCAGCGCGCAGAACGGCGAAATCGTCGAGGCGATCCTGAGCCGGGTAGATGGCAGAGACGAATGGCGGCTGGTGCTGGAACTACGTGCAGCGCCTGACGCCATCGTCGAGATCAAGGCAGTTCTATCGGGATATGACCGCAATCTTACAGAGACATGGGTGTACCAATGGATCAACGCATGACCCTTCAAGAAGCGACGACCCCCTACTCCGCAATGACGGTTGAGGCAGAGACCTGGAAGCCACCCGCTGCCCCCCTTGCCATGCCACGGCAGACTTTGGAACGGCGCGGCCATCTGGCCGGGCTGGCCGATGTCGCGCGGGCGTTCCTGCTGCGGCGCAAGGCCTAGGTTCAATGACACTTCAGCAAAGGCAGCTTGCGGCGGACGGGGCGACCCGTTTTGCACGGGCGGTCGCCGTCTTTTTGTCTCTCGGCTGTGCGGCCCTTGCGTCAATGCTTTTGGCCGAGGCGGCGGCGCGCGACGGGTTCAGCGGGTGGGACGGCATCCGCGCCCTGCTCGTTTTCGCGACCACGGCTTGGCTGGCTTGGGGGGCGTCATTGGCGCTGATCGGGCTTTTCGGCGGCAGATCAACGGCTCCCCGCCCCGCGCTGGACGCGCCGCAGCCGCGCACCGTGATCGCGGTACCCATCTGCAACGAAGACCCGCTGACCACTTTTGCCCGCATTGCCGCCATTGACCGTTCTGTCACCCGGGCCGGTGTGATGGCGGATTTCGTCGTTCTGTCGGACACGCGCGATGACGCACTCGCCGGGAAAGAGCAATTCGCCTTTGCCCGATTGCTGCGCGAGACAGATGGCCAAGGGCGTATTTTCTACCGCAGACGGCGCGACAATGCGGGCCGCAAGGCGGGCAATATCGAAGAGTTCATTCGCAGCTCCGGCGGGGCCTATGACCTTGCGATGATCCTTGACGCCGACAGTCTGATGGAGGGCGAGACGATCCGCGCCATGATCGCGCGGATGCAAGCCGATCCGCAACTGGGGCTGCTACAGACCCTGCCCAAGATCATCGGCGCGCGGTCTTTCTTTGGCCGGGCACTGCAATTCGCTTCGTGGTTTCATGGCCCGATCTTCACCCGTGGCCTTGCCCGTATGCAGGGCCCGACGGGGCCGTTCTGGGGCCATAACGCAATCATTCGCGTCCCCGCCTTCGCCGAAAGCTGTGGGCTGCCCGAGCTTTCCGGCCCCCCGCCCTTGGGCGGGCATATCCTCAGCCACGATTATGTCGAGGCGGCGTTGCTTGCTCGCGCCGGTTGGAAGGTCGAGGTGGATGAAACCTTGGGCGGCTCTTTCGAAGAAGGCCCTGAGAATGTCCTGTCCTTTGCGCGGCGAGAGCGGCGTTGGTGCCAAGGCAACCTGCAACATGCGCGGCTGATCTTTGCCCCCGGGCTGACGGGCTGGAGCCGGTTTGTCTTTTTGCAGAACGTCACCGCCTATGTCGTCTCGCTTCTTTGGGCGGCGTTTCTGATCACCTCGGCCATCAGCACGCTTTACGCGCCGCCGCCTGAGTATTTCCCCGGCCCCTATCAGCTTTTCCCCGTCTTCCCCGACACCAGCACGCGCGAGATCACGCTGCTGGCCTTGGGCGTTTTGGGTCTGCTGGTGGTGCCGAAGCTGCTGATCCTGCTGCACGCGACCCTGACCAAACGCGCACGCGACTTTGGCCACAGCCTGCGCATGTCGCTCTCGGTTCTGACCGAGATCGTGCTGACCACGCTTTTGGCCCCCTTGATGCTGCTCTATCACAGCCGCGCGGTGTTGCAGGTGCTCTCGGGCCAAGACGGGGGCTGGCCTGCCAACCAACGCAACGAAGGCCGGTTGAGCTTGGCGGATGGCTGGGCGGCGGGCCGGTGGATCGTTTTCATCGGCGCGGCGATCATCGCGGCGGTGCAATGGGTCGCGCCTGACCTGACGATCTGGCTGCTGCCCGTGGCGGTTCCGATGCTGTTGGCCCCGCTGCTTATCGCATGGACCTCCCGCCCCCTGCCTCGGACGCTCTTTGCCGTGCCAGAGGATGCGGCACCGCTGGATGTCGTCGCGGAATACGACAGTATCTGCGATGTCTGGCGGCTGACGTGGAATGACGAACATCTGATGGCGAAACCCAAAGCGGCGGACCTGACCCATGCCCCAGCCTAGCACCGGGCTGTCGCCTGCGGCGAGATCGCTCGGCTCTGCCCCCACGGCCAAACCTGCCCGCGACCCGCGCATCGATGTGTTTCGCGGTTTGGCGTTGGTGATGATTTTCATCAACCACGTCCCCGGCAACCCCTATGAAGCTCTGACCATCCGCAACCTAGGCTTTGCCGACGCTGCAGAGGCGTTCTTTTTGATGTCGGGCATCGCGGCGGGATTGGCCTATACGCCCCGGTTCATTGAGAGAGACCGCCTGCGGCATGGCCTCTGGCGCGCGGTCGCCCCCCTGTGGAAGCGGGCATGGTCGCTCTATCTCGTGCAGATCATGCTCTCGGCCGTGGCTCTGGGCATCTTTGCCGCCGCTTTCCAGATCACGACAGAGGCCGAGTTTCTGACCAAGATCAACATGCGGCAAGTTTTTCAAAACCCGACCCAATCCGTGATTGGGATACCGCTTTTGACGCATCAGTTTGGCTATGTGAACATCCTGCCTGCCTATTCGGTCCTGCTGGTCTGTGCCCCTGCGGCGATCATGCTGGGGCTGCGCTGGCCGCGGCTGCTTTTGGCGCTGTCGCTGACCCTTTGGCTGCTGACCGGCGTTTTCCGACTGAACCTGCCGAACTACCCCAATCCGGGCGGCTGGTTCTTTAACCCTTTTGCGTGGCAGGCGATCTTTGTCTGCGGCCTGCTGGTTGGGCTCAGCCAACGGCAGGGCTATCGGTTCTTTCCCGCGTCGAAAGCGCTGTTTTGGCTGTCCGTCGCGGTGTTGCTTGGGGTGCTGGCATGGCGCTATGTGCCAGGCTTGGGCAAATTCCTGAACCTACAGATGCATCACATGCGCGAAGCCGGGGTGCCCTTCAACATCACCTCGCATGACAAGACCTATCTCTCCGCCCCGCGGTTTATCCATATTCTGGCTTTGGGATATTTTCTGTCGCAATTGCCAAGCGTGACCCGCCTCTCTGGACATCAGATGGCGAGCCCCTTCCGGCTGATTGGTCGGCATGGGCTGTTGATCTTTGCCAGCGGCACGGTGCTCGCACTGGTCTGTCAGGCGGTGATGATGGCACGGCCCGAGGCAGCTTGGATGCCATGGGTGCTGCCTGCGGTGGGAACGGCGGCCCTCTATGGGATCGCTTGGACTGCTGAGACCTCGCGGCGCGTGCTCACCGCGCCAGCGGCACCGGCAGAGCGTAACCCTGTGCAAGATAACGCGCGTTTCGCGGCACCTGCCGCTGAGCCCAGACCTTAGACCTCGGGATCGCGGCGGCCCCATTTGCGCCATGCCAGCCATGCAAGGCCCAGCCCCCCCGCGATCAACGCCATGTGACGCGGGCGAATGCCGCGCCCGGTCGTGGTGCCCTCTCCGGGATGATAGCGCGGGTCAAGCAGCCGGGTGTTTGCCAGAAAGCCGCCGACAACCGTTTCGCTGCCCCGGAACACGGCACGCAGGCCGCGACCTTTCTTGCGGTTCAGGGTTTCAATCGCCCCGATTATCGACCCCTTTTCGGCCATCACCTCGGCCACACGGGCGGGCGGCAGGCCCAAGTGCTCGGCGATGAGGCGGGTCCTGAACCCTTCGATTACCTGCGCGGGGCGCTCGATCGCCACGTCGCATTCGGTGTCAAACCCCATGGAGCGGTTGTTGAGGTTGCTGGAGCCGAGACGCAGCAGATGGTCGTCGATGATCATGATCTTCGCATGCACATAGATCGGCTCTCCCTCGTCGGTGACGGGGAAGTAGATGCGGAAGCGGTTTTGGTGATCCGCCCGCTTTAAGTCTTCGACCAGCCGTTCACGCAGGACATGCATGGCGTCATCTTCCAGCTGCGATTCCGCATCGCGCGGGTTGATGATAACGATCTCGGGCCCGCCCTCTTCGGCCAAACGCGCTTTGAGCGCATCACAGACCGAGTCTGCAGCGAGGTACTGCGATTCAATATAGATATAGTCGCGGGCCGATCTGATCCCGGTGAGGTAGAGGTGTTCGATCTCATTGATCAGCGGCTCTTCGTCGAAAGGCGGCTCGGTCCGGGCGATCCCCACATCAATGTCTTCGGCATCCACCGGCAGGTCGTTGGGCCATTCAAACTTCGGCGCGCCCTTGGGCTGCGCGATCTCATCCTCCGTGGCCCGCAACCAACGCCGGCGCGACAGTTCGCCCAAGGCCGCAGCGGCAGGGCCGGACATCGCCGAGGTGGCATCGTGCCATGGGTCGGAGGGAGAGCCATCTTTGCGCACCCGGCGCGGATCATGCGGCAGGTGATCGGGCGTGTCCCAACGGTCTTCGGTCGCGTCGATGCCGCCGCAAAAGGCCAAGGCGTCATCGGCCACGACGATCTTCTGGTGGTGGCAGGCGCCAAAGGGGTGATGCCCGTCCAAAGCGAAATGGATCCGGTCACCGCCAAACAAGCTCAGCGCCAGCGAAGGAACCAGCCGCCCCGGCGCGGCCAGCACGGCCCCGTTCCATTTCAGCAGGTAGACATGCAACTCCGGCGTCCGCTCGACCACCGCCTCTACGAAGGCGCCGAGTTGATTGGGATAGCCATCCGGCGCATTGCCGTCCTCATCGCTTTCGCCCGGCAGCATCTCAAGTTCAAAGTCGAAATCCCAACCGATCAGCATCAACTGCTGCCGCGCCCCGAGAAAGATCTTGCGCAAGACACGGAAGTAATCCGCCGCATCGACCACAAGGCCAAATCGCTCGGCCCGCGCGACGCGCCATGTGGACTTATCGGTAAACAGGCTCTGGCGCGTTGCCGCGTCAGTCGGATGCTGCTGGTCCGCCTTCGCTAAATCCAAATCGCCACGCACGTGTCTGTCCCTTTCGGTTCGATCCTACATGGCTAAACGCCCAGTGCGGTCGGAAGTTGCATGGGCGCAGAAATATCGGCGGCAACGGCCGCTCAGACCAATTGCGCCTCTGACAATTCGGCCTGAAGGCGGGCTTCTTCGGCGGCTTTGGGCGTGGTGAAACGTGCCAGCAAGAAATAGGCGACGGGCGTAAGATAGAGCGTCGAAAGCGTGGCCATGCCCAAGCCGCCGACAATCACCCAGCCGAGCGCCTCGCGCGCCTCGGCCCCCGCGCCCGAGGACAGGATCAGCGGCACGCCCCCCAGCACGGTCGAGGTCATCGTCATCATCACCGGGCGCAGACGGATGGTAGAGGCCCCGAAGATCGCATCGTGAATATCCGCCCCCTTATCGCGCAACTGGTTGGCAAATTCGACGATCAAAATTCCGTTTTTGGCCATGATCCCGATCAGCATGACCAGCCCGATCTGGCTATAGACGTTCAGACTTTGCCCCGTCATCAGCAGCGCGAAAATCGCGCAGGCAAGGCCCAATGGCACCGTGGCCATCACCACGATGGCAGAGACGAAACTCTCGAACTGCGCAGCGAGGACAAGGAAAACCACAAGGATCGCAAAGCCGAAGGTCACGAACAGCCCGGAACTGGTTTGATCCAATGCGGCGGCTTCGGCCAAGGGGACGATCAGGTTTTCGTCGTCCAGCACCTCTTGGCCGACCGTCCGCACCTGCGCCAGTGCATCGCCCAGCGACAGGCCCGGCGTCAGCCCGGCTGAGATCTCGACCGAGCGGTTCTGCCCCTCCCGGTCCAGCTCAGGGGCGACCGCACGTTCTTCGAGGGTGACAAAACTTGCCAGCGAAATCATCTGCCCGTTGCCCGACTGAACAAAGACGTTCTCAAGGTCGCGCGGGTCGTTCACCGGGTCCGAGGTCGACAACATCTGCACGCCGTAGCTGGTGTCGTCGATAAAGACCGATGCCACCTCGCGCCCATCGAGCATGGCTTGCAAGGCTTGGCCCAGCCCGGTGATGTCGACGCCCAAATCAGCCGCGAGCGTCCGGTCGATCTGCACGAAAAGCTGCGGCTGCGTGCGCTCATATTCCAGCCGCACTTGGCCCATCGCGGGGTTCGTGCTCAGCCGGTCCACCATGGCCTGCGCGACCTGCGACAGTTGCTCATAATTGTTGCCCGTGATCGCGAAAGACAGCCCCCGCCCCGCGCCGCGAATACCGAGGGAGTTGGGCTGGATCGCAAAAGCCCGCACGCCGACGATGCCGCGCAGCTTGCCGTTGATCTGCCCCACGATCTCATCTTGGCTGCGCGCGCGGTCTTCCCATCCGGCAAGGGTGAAGACCATGAACCCGCGATTATCCGCGCCAAACCCGGTGATGGAGAAGATGTTCGTCACCTCTCCCGCCTCTTGCAGCGGGGTGATCAAGTCTTCGATCTCGCGCATCTTGGCTTGGGTGTAATCGAGCGAGACGCCCTGCGGGGCCGAGACACTGAGCAAGGCCACAGCGCGATCTTCGCGCGGGGTCAACTCTTGGCGAATTTCGCCCGCCACCAGCACTGCCGTCAACGCCACAAAGGCCGCGATCAGCACCACGACATAGGGCATCGCCAGCGCCCCTTTGAGGGTCGCGGCGTAGAGCCGAAACAACGCATTGCCAAGCGCCACGACAGGGCCGCGCGGGTTTTCTGCCACTGGTTTGGTCAGCAGACGGCTGGCCAGCACCGGACAAAGGCTCAGCGCCACCACCGAGGACAGCATCACCGCGATGGCGAGGGTAAAGCCAAACTCCCGAAACAGCCCGCCCGCCTGACCGGGCAGGAACGACAGCGGGATAAAGACCGCCGCCAGCGTGGCCGTGGTGGTGACCACGGCAAAGAACACCTGCGAAGTGCCCAGCACCGCCGCCGCCCGAGGCCCCATCCCCGCCGCGCGCTGGCGCACGATGTTCTCTAGCACCACAATCGCATCATCCACGACCATGCCAGTGGCCAGAACCAGTGCCAAAAGGGTCAGGATGTTGATCGAAAACCCGACCAGATAGATCGCCGCCAAAGTGCCGATCAGCGCCACGGGTAGGGTCAGCGCCGGGATCAGCGTGGCGCGGAAATCGCGCAGGAAGATAAAGATCACCGCCACCACGATGCCCACGGCAAAGGCCAGCGTCGACAGCACCTCGCGGATCGAGCCAGAGATAAAGGTCGCATCATCCGAGGTCACGAAAATCCGCACGTCTTGGGGCAACGTCTCGTTCAACTCTGCCACCACGGCGCGCACATCGCGCGAAATCTCAAGCGTGTTCGAGGTCGCCTGTCGGATGATGCCGATGCCCAGACCCAACTGCCCATTGGCCCGCAGGATCGTCTCACCATCGGCGGGGCCGAGCGTCACGGTGGCCACATCGCCGAGCCGGACATTCTCTTTGATCTCCATCGCCTCAAAGGCCTGCGTGGTCGCGACACTGGCGGTGGTGCGCACGTTGATCGACTGCCGGTCCCCGGCCAGATCACCCGCAGGCGTGTCATAGGCGACATCGGCCAAGGCGCGCTGGATGTCGCCCAAGGTCAGGCCCCGGCTGGCCAGTTCCAACTGATCAATATCGACGCGGAAAAACGGTTCGCGGTCGCCATAGACCTGCAAATCCGCCACCCCGTTGACCGAGATCAGCCGGTCTTCGACGCGGTCCTGCACCAGTTTGGTCAACTCTTGAGGCGAGCGGCCCATGGAGGTCACGGCGATACGCATCACCGGCTGGGCGTTGGCGTCGGCTTTAACGATCTGCGGCTGTTCGGAACCCTCGGGCAGTTGGTTCACGATCCGCGCCACCGCGTCGCGCACATCGGTCGCAGCCACGTCGATATCCGTGCTGTCGTTGAACTCAAGCGTGACCCGGCTGCGCCCAAAGCGAGAGTTTGAAGAAATCGCCCGCACACCCGAGACGCGGCCCACCGCCCCTTCGATCCGCCCCGTCAATTCCTGATCAACGGATTCCGGGGACGCGCCCGAGAATGTCGTGGTGACGGTAACGACGGGCCGGTCGACATTGGGAAGCTCACGCACCTCGGCGCCAAAAAGCGCGGCAATCCCCGCCAGCACGATCAGCGCGTTCAGCACAAAGGCGAGGATAGGCCGCCGTACGAAAAGCGCTGTGCCCGACGCGGTGGCAGGCGGCGGGGCGCCTTCATCAGAGGGCGGGGCGCTCATAGGGTTGTCTTTTCAGAGATGGCGGCACCCGATTGAGCACGGCCCGAGCGGTTTGTCTCGCGCACCTCTCCACCTTCGCGCAGGGTTTGCACGCCTTCGGTCACCACCACATCTTCGGCGGTCAGGCCCTCCGACAGGACAAGAACGGAATTGCTGTTGCGCTGCGCGATTTCGACCGCGACTTGATGCGCCTTGCCCTCCCGCACCGTCCAGACAAATGGCCCGTCCGAGGACCATTGCACCGCGAGCGGCGGGATCGCCAAGAAAGGGTCGCCGACAAAGGTAAGGCTGACCGAAAAGGCCATGCCCGCGCGCAACTGGTCGTCTGCGTTCGGCACCCGGCCTTGGACCAAAAGCGTGCGGCTGGCGCGGTCGATCACGCTGTCGATGGCGCTGACCTCGCCCGTCAGCGTCAAATCACGCATCCCAAGCGGGGTGACCGTGATTTCTTTGCCAAGGTCCAGCTTGCCCACCACCCGCTCGGGCACGCGGAAATCGATCAGGATCTCGCTGCGGTCGGTGATGGTGGCCAGTTGATCCTGCGCATTCACCCGGTCGCCTACTTCGATGTCGGTGATCCCCACCCAGCCCGAGATCGGCGCGAGGATGCGGCGTTGCGACAGATCAAACTGCGCTTGGCTGAGCGCAAGTTCGGCGCTTTGCAGGGCCAACTCCGTCTCGCGTAGGCGCACTTCGCTGACGGCGCCGGTGTTTTGCAACCGCTTCACCCGGTCTTGCTCGGTCCGGGCGTTTTCGAGCTGCAATTCGGCTTGTTTCAGGGCAATCTGCTCGGCCTCATTCTCAAGCAGGGCGACCACGGTGCCCGCCTCGATCAACTGTCCGGCGGGCAGGTTGAGATCGGTGATGACCCCCACGGCGTTGGAGCGCAGCGTGACCGAGCGGCGCGCGCGCCCGTCGCCGATGGCGGTGATCCGGTCGGCCAAGGTCTCTTGGCTGACCGCTGCCGTGACAACCAGCGAGGGCCCGCCGCCACCCCAACCGCGGCCTGACGACCCCGGCTCTTGCGATGCGACCTCGATCCCCAAAAGATCGAGCAGACCCGTCTCAGCCACATAGGGGCGGGAGGCGGGGACGAAGGTCAACATCATGTAAAGACCAGCAATGAGAACCAGCAAAAATACGAAAAATTGGCGCAGGGATTTCACAGGGATGCGCTTTCAAATTGTTTTACAAGGCGCATAATTGAGCATCCCCCCGAAAAAGGCACGTCAAATCTGCTTGATCAATGGCCGGGCATTCCCTGACGGGGCCGCTGGCTGTTACCACTATGGCGCGGAACCCAGCCCGGTGAAAGGGCGCGGGGGTTGATTACTAGAAATTCGATTGCCGCCGCACATATTCCGGCCCAAAGGCCAGGCAATCACCGGGGCCAAGGCCAGACAAAAGACCAAAGGGGACATCATGCGCGCGACGGTTCTACCACTGGCGACACTGCTACTGGGCTTCTCGCTTTTGCAGATGAGCAACGGGCTGCAAGGCACGCTTTTGGCCGTGCGCGCGGGGCTTGAGGGGTTTGGCGGGGCGACCACCGGCCTGATCATGTCGGGCTTTTTCGCGGGGCTGAGCATTGGGTCTTTCGTCGCGCCGCGGCTGATCAGCGGCGTGGGGCACATCCGCACCTTTGCCGCGCTCGCCTCTGTCGCCTCTGCGGCGGCGCTGATGCATTTGGCCTTTGTCGACCCTTGGGTCTGGATCGCGGTGCGCTGCCTGACGGGTTTCGCCTTTGCCGGGCTGATCATCGTCACGGAAAGCTGGCTCAATGCGTCGGTCAGTTCCGCGCAGCGGGGCAAGTTGCTGGCGGTTTATGGCATGGTCGGCATGGCATCGGGGGCGGCGGGGCAGTTCCTCCTTAACCTTGGGGATCCGGCTGAGTTCATCCTCTTCGTGCTCGTCTCGATCGTCATGTCGCTGTCGCTGGTGCCGATTTCGCTGAGCCGCGTGGAAGGGCCGCGCTCTGAGGGCGCGCAAGAGCCGCCTTCGCTGCGCCGCCTTTGGGGCCTGTCGCCCTATGGCGCGGTGGCCGCGGGGCTGGTCGGGGCCTCCATCGGGACATTCTACGGGCTGGCACCACTCTTTGCTCAGGAAATGGGATACACGCAGTCCCGCATCGCCCTGCTGATCGCGGCCTTTACGATCGGCGGCTTGGTGCTTCAGTTCCCGCTGGGTTGGATGTCCGACCGGATGAGCCGCCGCGGTCTTGGCGTGGGGCTAGCCGCCGCAGGCAGCGCCTTGATGTTGCTGACCCTGCCGATCCCGGCGCCGACGGGGACGATGCTGCTGGTTCTGGGGTTCGCCATCGGCGGGCTGGTCCTGCCCGCGCAGTCCATCGTGATCGCCCATGTCAACGACCGCGCCCCCGGCTCGGCGGTGGTGGCCGTTTCGGGCGGTTTGGTGTTGATGCAGGGGATTGGCGCGGCAATCGGCCCGCTGCTGGCGGGTGTGCTGCTGGATACATTGGGGCCGCGCGGCCTGCCGCTGGCGCTAGGCGGCTTTCAACTTATTATTGTGGCATGGGGGCTGCTGCGCATGACCCTGCGCAGCGATCCCGAAACCCAAGAGCGTCACGCGGCACCGCCGCTGACCCCGAACTTTGTCGAAGGTGAGTTGAGCCGCGAGGAATAGCGCGGCTCAGCCTTTCGGCCAGCTTTCCGGCACGTTGCTGCGCAACTCTTCCAACCACGGGGTTGCGACACTATCCGAAGGCGCGCGCCAGTCACCGCGCGGCGACAACGCGCCCCCGGCGCTGACCTTGGGCCCATTCGGCAAGGCCGAGCGTTTGAACTGGCTGGTGGCAAAGAAACGGTGCAGGAATTTTTCGAGCCAATGGCGGATGGTTTCCAAGTCATAGGCGTTGCGTTTGGCCTGCGGGAAGCCTTCGGGCCAGCGCCCTTCTTCGATGTCGTGCCATGCGTGCCACGCCAGAAAGGCCACCTTTGACGGCGCAAGCCCATAGCGCATGGTGTGAAAGAGAAAGAAGTCGTTCAGCTCATAGGGGCCGATCATCGCCTCGGTGCTTTGGATCTCTTCATCTTCGCCTGCGGGCACCAATTCGGGAGAGATTTCGGTGTCCAGAATGGCTTGCAGCACCCCGTCCGTCTCTGCGTCGAACTGGCCCGAGCGGGTGGCCCAACGGATCAGATACTGGATCAGAGTCTTCGGCACGCCGGTGTTCACCGCGTAATGGCTCATCTGGTCGCCGACGCCGTAGGTGCACCAGCCAAGCGCCAGCTCACTCAGATCGCCAGTGCCGATGACGAAGCCCTGCCGCTGGTTGGCCAGCCGGAAAAGGTAATCGGTGCGCAGCCCGGCCTGCACGTTTTCAAAGGTGATGTCATAGACCGGCTCCCCGTCTGAAAAGGGGTGATCCATATCCTCAAGCATCTGCCGCGCGGCGGGGCGGATGTCGATCTCATCAGCAGTGATGCCTATCGCCTTCATCAGCTTCCAAGCGTTGGACTTGGTCCCTTCGGAGGTGGCAAAGCCGGGCATGGTGAACCCAAGAATACGGTCGCGCGGGATGCCCATACGGTCACAGGCTTTGGCCGCCACGATCAGCGCATGGGTCGAATCCAGCCCGCCGGAAATGCCGATCACCATGGTCTTGCCCTTGGTCGCGTCAAACCGGCGGCGCAGCCCTTCGACCTGAATGTTGAATGCCTCGTAGCAGTCTTGGTCGAGGTGGCTCTCGCGGTTCGGCACATAGGGGAAACGGCGCAGCGGGCGGATCAACCCGGCGTTCTCATAGTGCGGTTGATGGGCGAAGGTCACCCGGCGAAACTCTGGCGCGTGGTGCCGCGCGGCGTCGTGGAAACTGCCCGTCCGCATCCGCTCGGACTGGATGCGCCCGCAATCCACATCAGCGATGGTCAGTTCCGGCTCAAGCGAGAAGCGGGTGGATTCCGCCAAAAGGTCGCCCAACTCATGGATCATCCCCTGTCCGTCCCAAGCCAGATCGGTTGTGCTTTCTCCCGGTCCGGCGGCGGAATAGACATAGGCCGCAAAGGCGCGCATGGATTGCGACCGGCACAGCAGATGGCGGTCAGAGGATTTCCCGATCACGATGTTGGAGGCCGAAAGGTTGGCAAGGATCAGCGCCCCCCCAAGTGCGGCCTCCGACGAGGGCGGCGCGGGCGTCCAGAGGTCTTCGCAGATCTCGGCATGGAAGATCAGGCCGGGCAGGTCTGTCGCTTCAAAAATCAGATCATCCCCGAAGGGCACCCGGCGGCCCGCGACGGTGATCTCTCCCCCGGTGTCCCGGCCATGGGCGAACCAGCGTTTCTCATAGAACTCACGGTAATTCGGCAGATAAGACTTCGGCACAACGCCCAGCACCTGCCCGCGCGAAATGGCGATGGCGCAGTTGTACAGCCGCCCCTCCCGGCGCAGCGGCGCGCCGAGCAGGATCACGGGGGTCATCTCGGCACTGGCTTCGACAAGCGCGCCAAGCGCCTCTTCCACCGCATTCAACAGCGCATCCTGCATGTGCAGATCGTCAATGGCATAGGACGAGAGCGACAGTTCGGGACAGACCAGCAGATCGACACGCGCCGCATCGGCGCGGCGCATTTCGTCCAGCAGGCTATCGCGGTTGAAGGCCACATCAGCAGGCCGCACATGGGGTGTACAGGTCGCCACCCGGACAAAGCCGTGACGGTGGTAGGCGGTAAAGGCGGCGGCTTGGCTCTTGCTCACATCAGGCTCTCTTCCAACATATCCAATATCGTTTCAAGGCATCGCTGCCGGATTGCATCGCGGCCAATGGCCCCAAAGGACTCGGCCCGATGAACCGTGTTACATCCCTCGCGTGCAAGCGCAAAATGCACAAGCCCCTCTTCGTCCTCGGGGCGTCCCGGTCCGGCAAATCCGGTGGTCGAGACGGCGATCTGCGCACCTGAGCGCGCCATTGCCCCTTCGGCCATCGCAATCGCCACAGGGCGGGAGACCGCGCCACATGCGTCCAAAAGCGCCCGGTCGACCCCCAAAAGCTGGTGTTTGGACTGATCCGTATAGCTGACGAAACCACGCTCAAACGCATGAGAGCAACCTTCGATATCCGTCAGAAGGGCGGCAACCAGCCCGCCGGTGCAGCTTTCGGCGGTGGCGATATGGATGTCCCGCGCGCAAAGCTTTTCCAAAACGGATTTCGCGCGATCAGCGATGTCGGGCTGCGATAGGGGATCACTTTTCTGCATCTTCGCTCCGCAAATTGGTGCCTTGTCAAGCAAACCTCCTGCCACCCCCGCGGTTCCTTACGTTGACCCGCCGCAAACTGCCTGCTTAACATTGCAAGAAATTAAACCGCGCATCTGCATATGGGACCAAAGCGATGATTGACCTTTACACATGGACCACCCCGAACGGCCGCAAGGTCTCGATCCTACTGGAAGAATTGGGGATCGACTATAACGTGCATTCCATCAACATCGGCAAGGATGAGCAGCACAGTCCCGCCTTCCTCAAAATCAGCCCCAACAACAAAATCCCCGCCATCGTGGACCATGACACCGGGGTGAGCTTGATGGAATCCGGCGCGATCATGGTCTACCTCGCTGAGAAATATGGCCGCTTTCTGCCCGAAGGTCAGGCCGCGCGGGCCGAGGTGATGCAATGGTTGATGTGGCAAATGGGCGGCTTTGGCCCCATGGCCGGGCAGGCGCATCATTTCCTGCATTTCAATCCCGGCAAGGCCGCCTATGCCGAAGAACGCTTCGGCGCCGAGGTCAAACGCCTCTACAGCGTGCTCGACAAACAGCTTGAGGGGCGTGATCACATCTGCGGCGAATACTCCATCGCCGATATGGCCTGCTGGCCTTGGGTGTCGCGCTATGAATGGCAGCAGATCGACCTTGCCGATTACCCCAATGTCCGGGCGTGGTACCAGCGGCTGCGCGCGCGCGAGGCAGTGCGAAAGGGATACCATGTGCCCAAGGTGATGGGCGAGATTCCTGAGGGCTGAAATCGGCTCCCCCCTCGCGGCTGCAACGTAAGGGGGAACCAAGGCATAAGTTGATCGGTTGCACTGTCAAAGGCAGTGCTACCGACCGCGCAGGCTGCCCGTTTCATGAATGGGGGCTGAATCGTGATGCTTGATCTGATGATGATACCCGTGAGCGGCTGTCGGAAACTGCCATGAACAGTGCGCCGCGTTTCGATCCTTTTCCGCCCAGTTCTCAACCGGATGTCCTTTCTCAAGCGGCCCGAAGCGCATTGCGCAAAGCGGCCCGGGATGAGGAGGCGGGCACGGCACCGATCAGCGCCTCCATCGACATTCTGCGCGACGCGGGTCTGATGCTCGAAGACGGTGCTGCCTCCCCCCTGCGCACCGCCCATGCGCTGATGCAAATCGGCGCGGCCAATCTTAGCGTGGGGCGTTTGTGGGAAGGCCACGTTAACGCGCTGCGCCTGATCCGGCTCTACGGCAGTCCGGCACAGGCAGAACACGCAAAACAGGTGATCAAAGACGGGGGACTGTTGGGGGTTTGGGGGGCCAATGGCGGCACGCCTACAACGGCCGAGTGCGGGGTGTTGCAAGGTGAGAAGATCTTCGCCTCTGGTCTCGGTACCGTCACGCACGCGCTTATCACGCTCAATTCCGGCGCGCAGGTGCAGCTTGCGCTGATCGATGTGACCGCCCCGAAACGGGGCGATGCCACGCAATGGGACATGCTGGGGATGCGGGCCACGGCCTCGGGGACGTATAATTTCTCCGGGCTGCCCTTGGGCGAGGACGCCCTTATCGGTGCCCCGGGTGACTACCTGAAAGAGCCACATTTCATCGGCGGGGTCTGGCGGATCGCGGCGCTTCAGGCTGGCGCGGCCGCGGGGTTGATCGATGCGGCGGCCAGCACCCTGCGCGATATAGACCGACTTGAAGCCGAAGCCCAATTGGCGCGGCTGATGCAGGTCTTGATGCGGGTCTGGGCCGGGATGGCACTGGTCGAACGCGCAGGCGAGGCCAGCGTGGGCGACCACGAGGGAGAGACCATCGTCGGCACCTCCATCGCGGCGCGGCTCTACACCGAGGAAGTTGCCCTCGACACGATCAAAGCGGTTGAGCAAAGCCTCGGCCTGCGGCATTTCACGGCTTCTTCTGAGACTGGCCGCATGGCGCGGGACCTGTCGGTCTACCTGCGCCAAGCAGCGCGGGACGCCTTTCTGCAACGTGCCGCGGGCCAGGCACTTTCCAGTGAAAAAGCGACTTGGGGTGTCTTTGGATGAGCCGCAACGCGCCTCTGGCCGATGCCCTGTCGGGCCGTGAAAAGATCGTGGTCTTGGCACCGCATCCGGACGATGAAACACTTGGCTGCGGCGGCCTTTTGGCCCGTGCCTTTGCAGGCGCCGGGGCGCATGTTGTCTGCGTGACCGATGGCAGCGCCAGCCACCCCGCCTCTCGCGAATGGCCCCCGGAGCGATTGGCCGAAATGCGCCGTGGCGAGCTGATTGAGGCGATTGAAATCCTCGGCGGCGGCGCGGCGGACCTGACGTGGCTCGGCCACCCTGACAGCCGTTTGCATGAGGTTTCCGCTGCCGACATCCTGCCCCCGCTGACAGCGGCAATCGACGGCCAAGCCGCGCGCCACGTCTTTGTTCCCGCCCGCGAAGACAAGCATTGCGATCATCAGACAACCGCACAACTGGCCGAGGCGTTGCGGGCGCAGCGCCCCAATCTGCATTTCCACAGCTACCCGGTCTGGAGCCGTTTTGACGATCCAAACTTCGCAGCGAAGACCGCAGGCTACGCCCCCCTCACCCTCGACACCGCCACCTACCGTGGGGCCAAAACTGCCGCGATCCGGGCGCATCGCAGCCAGCTTGGACAGGTCGTGCAAGACGACCCCCAAGGGTTTGTCCTGCCCGGTGCGATGATCGACCTTTTCGCGCAGCAAGATGAGATTTTCTGGAGGATGCCGTGATGGGCGTGGGGTTGGATCATCTTCAGGGTCTTTATGCCGAGACGAGCGATCCTTGGGGGTTTGAGCACAGCGCCTATGAGCAGGCCAAATTCGCGGCGACACGGGCGGCGCTTGCGCAAGATGGCTACCGCTCGGCCTTTGAGTTGGGCTGCGGCAATGGGCAATTGGCGCGGCACCTGATTGACCTTTGCGCGCGTTATACCGGGATGGACGCCGTGGCCAGCGCCCTCATCGCCGCGCGGCAAGCGGTGCCTGAGGGGCGGTTCATTCAAGGCTTCTATCCCGGCCCCCTGCCCGAGGGTGACTTTGATCTGCTGATCCTGTCAGAGGTGCTTTATTTTCTGGATCATCCGGGGCTGGAGCATCTGGCCTCCGACATCGCGACCCGTTGGCCGCAGGCCGAGATCATCTGTGTGACCTGGCGCGGTGACACCGGGAACCCGCTTCAGGGAGAAGAGGCGCTCAAGGGCTTTGCACGTGCGCTCAGCACCCATGAATTCACCTGCGTGAGTGAGACCGAGAACTACCGCATCGACCGCGCGTTTCCGGGGGAGCGGGCATGAGTTTCGAGCGCTGGAAGGACACCGCAATCATCATCCCCGCCCGAAATGAGGCGGAGCGGATCGGCGCCTGCCTGGGCGCTCTTGCCTCGCAGTGCAATGACCGTATTCGCGTGATCCTTGTGGTGAACAACACCGACGACGACACCGCCAAGATTGCCACGCTTGCGGCGGCGCGACATGGCATCGACCTTTCTGTGCTCGACCTCACCTTTCCGCCCGGCATGGGGGTCGGGGCGGCGCGGCGGAAGGGCTGCGCCGTGGCCATGGAGCAGATGCCCCATCTGCGCCAGATCCTGACCACCGATGCCGATTGCCGCGTCAGCCCCGATTGGGTCGCCCGCAGCATTCAACACCTGCACCGCTACGATGCCCTTTGTGGCAAGGTCACGCTGAACCCCGAAGAAGCCGCCTGTCTGGCGTGGCAAGACCCCGGCCTAGAGGCCAATGAGTCCGCCTATCGCCGCTTGGTGCTGGAACTCTACGCCCGCCATGCCCCCAACTGCGCCGATCTGCAAAACAGCCACGGCGAAGCACCGGGGGCCAGCCTTGGCTTTACCCGCGCGGCCTATGAGGCCGTCGGCGGCTTCGCCCCGATTCCCTGCGGCGAGGACCGCGCGATCATCCGCGCCGCGCGGGCGGCGGGCCTTCGGGTGCATCACGCGGATGACATCTGGGTCGAAGCCTCTTGCAGGCTTGTCGGACGGGCGGCGGGCGGAATGGCGGATACCCTGCGCATTCGGCTGGCCGGAACGGAATATCTGGCCGACGACTGTTTGCCGAATGTAGCGACCCTTCTTGATCAGGTGCAGCGCGGCACTTTGGGGTGCTGGCCCGCGCAGGTGCCGCAACCGCAGCGCGTCCCGGTCCGAGAACTGCCTGTACATATCGCAAAGCTGCGCGCCTTTCTAAACCTGCCAGAGAGAGAGGAAGCAACCGCGTCGCCCGCTCAGGCGCTAACCAATTGCTGGAGGGGCGAGAACTTTCCCGCTCAAGTCGCAGTAACCTCGGAACCCCGCACCGCCGGGACGGTTGAACTTTCATAGGGTCGGGCGATTACCGCCCCCTCTGGAGCGGCCATCTGTGCCCGCCACATATTAGCAAGAAATCCTCTCGATTATTTCCGGGGGCGCTGTGGAGAAAGATCATGACAGACAAAGAACTTGGCAAAGGCGGTGAACCCCGCCAGCGAACCACGGACCGCGAAAAGACGATGACGACTGCGCAGGGCGGTCCGATCGCGGATGATCAGAACTCGCTCAAAGCAGGCCCGCGCGGCCCGGTTTTGATGGAAGACCATGTTTTCCGCGAAAAGATATTCCATTTTGATCACGAGCGCATTCCAGAGCGTGTCGTTCACGCCCGCGGCTACGGGGTGCATGGGCATTTCGAACTCAAAGAAGCGATCCCCGAACTCTCTGCCGCCGATATTTTCCAGCGCGTCGGTGAAAAGACCCCGACCTTCACCCGTTTCTCAACCGTCGCGGGCAACAAAGGCTCTTTCGATCTGGCCCGTGACGTGCGCGGCTTTGCGACGAAGTTCTACACCAAAGAGGGCAACTGGGACTTGGTGGGCAACAACATCCCCGTGTTCTTCATCCAAGACGCGATCAAATTCCCCGACCTCATCCACTCCGTCAAAGCCGCCCCCGACCGGGGCTTCCCACAGGCGCAATCGGCGCATGACAACTTTTGGGATTTCGTGTCCCTCTCACCCGAAGCGATCCACATGACGGTTTGGCAGATGTCTGACCGGGCGATCCCACGTTCCTTCCGCTTCATGGAAGGCTTTGGCGTGCACACCTTCCGGCTGGTCAATGCCGAGGGCAAATCCCACTACGTCAAGTTCCACTGGAAGCCCAAGCAGGGCGTGCAATCAGTGGTCTGGAACGAAGCGCTCAAGATCAACGGCGCGGACCCTGATTTCCACCGCCGCGACATGTGGGATGCCATCGACGCGGGCGATTACCCGCAGTGGGATCTGGGCATTCAGGTCTTTGATGACGACTTTGCCGATAACTTTGAGTTCGACATCCTCGACGCGACCAAGCTGATCCCCGAAGAGCAGGTGCCAGTGCGCATTATCGGCACGCTGACGCTGGATGCCAATGTCGACAACTTCTTTGCCGAGACCGAGCAGGTGGCCTTTTGCACCCAGAACATCGTGCGCGGGATCGACCACACGAACGACCCGCTGCTGCAGGGTCGGAACTTTTCCTACCTCGACACGCAGATCAAACGGCTCGGCGGGCCGAACTTCACCCATATTCCGATCAACGCGCCGAAATGCCCGTTCCACCATTTCCAGCAAGACGGCCATATGGCGATGCACAACCCCAAGGGCCGCGTGAACTATGAGCCCAACAGCTGGGGCGACGATGGTGGCCCGCGTGAAAACCCTGAGATTGGGTTCAAAAGCTACACGGAAGAGGTCAGTGGCACCAAACAGCGCGTGCGCTCTGAGACATTCGCCGACCACTACAGCCAAGCGCGGCAGTTCTACATCAGCCAGACCGAGATCGAACAGCAGCATATCGCGGCGGCCTATACGTTCGAGCTGTCGAAATGTCAGGAAGAGCGCATTCGCCTGCGGATGCTGTCGCATCTGATGAACGTGCATGACGATCTGGCCAAACAAGTGGCCGAAGGTCTTGGCGTGACCGAGATGCCGGAACCGGCCACACCCGCGCGGGAACCGATCACCGATCTGCCGCCATCAGATGCGCTCAGCATTCTGAAAAACCCGCCGAACACTTTCGCGGGCCGCAAGCTGGGTCTGTTCCTGACGGAGGGCGCCGATGCGTCGATCGTGGAAGCCTTGGAGAAAACATTCGCCGATGAAGGTGCGATGGTCGCGATCGTGACGCCGCATATCCAAGGGGTAACCCTGTCAGATGGCAGCACCCGCGCGGCGGATGAGAAGATCGACGGCGGGCCGTCGGTGGTCTTTGATGCGGTGGCCTTGGTCTTTGGCGACGAAAAGGCTGACAAGATCGCCAAGAACAAACCCTCGCAGGATTTCGTCTCGGACGCCTTTGCGCATAACAAGTTCATCGCGTGGACCAAAGCCGCGGACCCGCTGCTCAAAGCCGCCGGCGTTGAGAAGGACGAGGGCACGGTGGAAGTCTCTGCCGAGAATGCCGATGATTTCCTTCAATCCTGCCGCAAGCTGCGGTTCTGGCAGCGCGAAGAAAAGCTGAACTGGGAATAAGAAATCAAAGGCCGGGGCAGAAATGCTCCGGCCTTTTTCTAGCGCCGATGCACCTGTGAGGATGGTGAAATCGCGTTCGCCGTGTCCTGCAACCGCGGCAGAATTTCGGCCCTGATCCGCTCGCGCGTCCAGGTGTGAGCCGAGACCGAACATTGCACCGCCGCAAAGGCGCGCCCGTCGGGGCCGGTGATCGGGCAAGCCACACCGATCTCTGACAGAATCATCTGATCGCTTGAAATCGCATGGCCATGTTGGACGGCCTCATTGATGCTGTTGCGGATCGTGGCGCGGTCCATCGTGGTGCGCGCGGTAAAGGGTTTGAGCGGCCAAGTCTCAATCGCCTCTTCCCGATCCTCGGGCGAGAAGGTCGAGATGATCGCCCGCCCCGCCGATGTCGAAAGCGCAGGCAACCGCCGCCCGATCACCGTCGCCGCGAAGTAGGTCCGTTGGCAGGGCAAGCGGCTGACGTAGATGATATGGTCCTTGGAAAGCTCGGCCAGATTCACCGTCTCACCGATCTCTTGGCTGAGGTCGATCAGCTTGGGAATCGCCTGCCCGACCAGTTGATCTGACCAGTAATAAGCATAGGCCAGTTCGAGCCATGCATGGGAGGGGCGATAGCGCCGGGTGGCCGGATCCTTCTCCAACATGCCTTCGATATGCAGTGTATTCGCAAGGCGTTGCACGGCACTTTTGTCCAGCCCGCTGCGCGCGGCCAGCTCTACCAGTGACAATTCCGTATGCGATTCATCAAAAGCGCGGAGCAGTCGCAGCCCCTTGGCCAGTGATCCCACATAGAGCGTATTTTGCTTCTTTTCCAATCACCTACCCCTGAAACCGGCCTAATTCTTCAAACCGGGGCTTGACGTATGCCAAGCTCATTGCGTTTACTAATCGTATAGCGATATCAAGTATTATTATATGATACGCTTCGCAAGTCAAAAACGATACGAAACCGAGTTCGTAAACCAACAGGGGAGTTGACCATGAAATCCACGGTCCTGAAATCTACCATCACCGGGCTTGTCCTTGCCGCCGCCACGGGTGCGGCTTGGGCGGACAAGGCAGACGACACGCTGAACGTCGCCTTCACAAAAGAGCTTGAGAACGTCGACAGCTACTTCAACTCATCGCGCGAAGGCGTTGTGCTGCAGCGCGCGGTCTGGGACGGGTTGATCTACCGCGATCCGGTCAGCAACGAATACATGGGCAACCTCGCTACCGAATGGGAATGGATCGACGACACGACCATCGAATTCAAATTGCGCGAAGGTGTGAAATTTCACGACGGGTCGGACTTCACCGCTGACGATGTGGTGTTCACCGTCAACTACGTAGCCGATGAGGCCAATGGCGTGAAAACGCAGCGCAACGTGAACTGGATGAAATCGGCCGAGAAGATCGACGATTACACCGTCCGCATCATGCTGAAAGAGAAATTCCCAGCGGCCATCGAATTCCTGTCCGGCCCCGTGTCGATGTACCCCAGCGACTACTACGAAGAAGCTGGCCCCGAAGGCATGGGCCTGAAACCCGTCGGCACCGGCCCCTACAAAGTGACCGAAGTCGTCCCCGGCCAGCACTTCAAACTGGAAGCCTATGAAGGCTATCACGACAGCCCCAAAGGCAAGCCCAGCATCAAAAACGTAGATATCCGCACCATTCCGGATGTTAACACCCAGATGGCCGAACTGTTCAGCGGGTCGCTCGATCTGATCTGGCAGGTGCCATCCGATCAAGCCGAAAAGCTGGCGGAGCGGGACGAGTTCCAAGTCTCCAACGAATCCACTATGCGTGTGGGTTATCTGACGTTGGATGCGGCAGGCCGCTCCGAAGACAGCCCCTTCACCGATATCCGCGTGCGGAAGGCCGTGAACTACGCCATCAACCGTCAGGAACTGGTCGACGCGCTGCTCAAGGGCAAGTCCAAAGTCGTCTACACCCCCTGCTTCCCCAGCCAGTTTGGCTGCGACGAAGAGGCGGCGGTCGAATATGAGTACAACCCCGAGAAGGCCAAAGAACTGCTGGCCGAAGCGGGCTATGAAGACGGTCTGACCATCGACTTTTATGCCTACCGCGACCGTGAATATGCCGAGGCGATCACCAGCTATCTCAACGCCGTGGGCATCGATACCAACTTCAAGATGTTGCAGTATTCCGCCCTGCGCGAGCAGAACATGAAGGGTGAAACCGCCGTGTCGTTCCAGACATGGGGCAGCTATTCGATCAACGACGCCTCTGCCATGGTCAGCCAGTTCTTCAAACATGGCTCGCTCGACTACGCGATGGACGATGAGACGCTGGAATACCTCAACACAGCCGACAGCTCGACCGACCCAGAGGTCCGCAAAGAGAACTACTCCAAGGCGATTGAGCGCATCACCGAGGAAGCCTATTGGGCGCCGATGTTCTCCTACAACACCAACTACGTGACCACCAATGAGGTGGACTACACGCCCACAGCCGACGAAGTTCTGCGCTTCACCACGGCCAGCTGGAAGTAAACCAATCTGCAGGGGCGCCGTGCTCGGTGCCCCTGCCCTGCTTTTTTCCGCACCCCACCCAGACCCACGCAGCAGGCCATCCGCCTGCGGCGCAGCCTCAAGGTAGTTGCACCCGTGCTTCAATTCATTCTCAAACGCTTGGGACTGGCCCTTCTCGTGGCCTTTACCGTGTCGTTTATCAGCTTTAGCCTGCTGTTTCTGTCGGGCGACCCTGCCGCAGCACTTGCGGGCGAAACCGCCAGTGGCGAAGACATCGAGGCGCTGCGCCGCCTCTACGGGTTCGACCGGCCCATGCTGGTGCAATACGGCGAATGGCTGTTCTCGGTCCTTCAGGGCGATTTCGGCGAGAGCTATTATTTCCGCCTGCCCGTCGCCTCGCTGATTGCCGACCGTCTGAGCGTGACCATGACGCTGGGTGTCTGTGGCATTGTATTTGCCCTGCTGACAGCCGTGCCGCTTGGCGTGGTCGCCGCGATCCGCCCCAATTCGATCATTGACCGTGTGGCCCTGTTTATCTCGGTCGCGGGGCAAGCGATGCCGAGCTTTTGGTTCGGCCTAATCCTGATCGTAGTCTTCGCGATCCAACTGGGCTGGCTGCCGCCTTCGGGCACCGACACGTGGCGGCATTTCATCCTGCCGACCGTAGTGCTGGGCTATTACGCCATGCCCGCCATCATGCGCCTGACGCGCGCCGGGATGCTGGACGTGCTGAACTCGGACTACATCCGGACCGCGCGGGCCAAGGGGGCCAATGAACGCCGCGTGCTGTTCCGCCACGCGCTGCGCAACGCGATCATCCCGGTGGTGAGCCTTGCCGCCGTGCAGATGGGCTTCATGCTTGGCGGCTCCATCGTGGTTGAATCGATCTTTGCCCTGCATGGCGCGGGCTATCTGGCGTGGGAAAGCATCGCGCGGAATGACCTGCCCACCGTACAGGCGCTGATCCTGATTTTCTCGATGTTCTACATCGTTTTCACCTTCCTCGCAGACGTGCTGAACGCATGGCTCGACCCCCGCATGAGGAGCAGCTGACATGATCACCGCTGGTACACATGACAGCCTTTTAGACGAAATCACCGGCCCGACCCCCGGCCAGATGCTGCGCAAGCGCATCTTTGGGCACCAAGGTCTGCTGATCGGGGCGGTCGTTCTGATCATCCTCACGATCATTGCGATCCTCGCGCCGTGGATAGCCCCGCATGATCCCTATGCCCAAAGCCTGATGACCCGGATGGAGCCGCCTGTGTTCCTTGGCGGCGATTGGGAACATCCGTTGGGCACCGACCACCTTGGCCGCGATTACCTGTCGCGCCTGATCTACGGTGCGCGTATTTCGCTGCTGATCGGAGCCGTGGCGGCGTTGATCTCGGGCGTAATCGGCACAGCCATGGGCGTCGCTGCGGGCTACTTCGGTGGCAAGGTCGACGCGGTCGTCACCTTCCTGATCAACGTGCGTCTGGCGATGCCGGTGGTGTTGGTGGCCCTCGCGGTTGTGGCGATCCTCGGCGGCTCGCTTCAAGTCGTGATCGGCGTTCTGGGCCTGCTGCTTTGGGACCGTTTCGCGGTGGTCATGCGCGCCTCGACCATGCAGGTGCGGCGGCGCGAATATGTGGCGGCGGCTCAGGTCATCGGCGCCTCCACCCCGCGCATCCTTTTGTCTGAGATCATGCCCAATATCGCCAACAACCTGATCGTCGTCGTGACGCTGGAAATGGCCCATGCGATCCTGCTCGAGGCGGCCCTGTCCTTCCTTGGCCTTGGCGTGCAACCGCCGACGCCAAGCTGGGGGCTGATGGTCTCCGAAGGCAAGAACATGATGCTGTTCGAGCCGTGGCTCGTCCTGATCCCCGGCGCTGTCCTTTTCGTGCTGGTGCTGGCGATCAACCTGATGGGTGACGGCCTGCGCGACGTGACCGCCCCCGAAAACCGGAGCTGACCCATGACAGAACCACTTCTGAGCGTCCGCAACCTGCGGCTCGACATTCCCACGGGCAGCGGCACCCTGCATGCAGTGCGCGGGATCGACTTTGACCTTAACCGTGGCGAAACCCTGTGTATCGTTGGCGAAAGCGGGTCGGGCAAATCGCTTACCTCGCTGGCGCTGATGGGGCTCTTGGGCAAATCCATCAAGCGAAACGCGGATCGGATGACCTTTGATGGCACCGAGTTGACCACCGCCAGCCAAGGCCAGATGCGCAAGCTGCGCGGCGCGCGGATGGCGATGATCTTTCAAGAGCCGATGACCTCGCTGAACCCCGCCTATACGATCGGCGACCAATTGGCCGAGGCGCTGCTCTTGCACCGCAAGGTCAGCCGCCAACAGGCACGGGACCGGGCGATTGAACTGCTGGAAAAAGTCGGCATCACCGCCGCCGAGAGCCGTCTGTCGCAGTATCCGCACCAGCTCTCAGGCGGGTTGCGCCAGCGCGTGATGATCGCGATGGCGCTGATGTGCGAGCCGGAACTGATCATTGCGGACGAGCCGACAACCGCGCTTGATGTGACCATTCAGGCGCAGATCCTGCGGCTGCTGCACGATCTGGGCCGCGAGATGAACATGGCCGTGATCCTGATCACCCATGACCTCGGCGTTGTGGCGCGCGTGGCCGATAAGGTCGCCGTGATGTACGCGGGCGAGTTGGTCGAGACCGGGCCGGTGGGCGACATCTTCAACGCGCCTTCGCATCCCTATACCCGCGGATTGCTGCGCTGCATCCCCCTGCCCGGCAAGACCGACCGCGGTGCGAAACTGGGCACCATTCCGGGCATCGTGCCCTCGCTGGTGGGCGAGGTCGAGGGCTGCGTCTTCCGCACCCGCTGCCCCCATGCGGTCGCCGAATGCCGTGGCGACATCCCCAAGCGCGAGGACGGCAACCACGCCTTCCGCTGCATTTTCCCCGATGGCAAACGCCATTCCGAGAAGGAGCTGACCGTATGAAGGACAGCGTAAACACCCCCCCGGTGCTGGAGCTTTCGGGCGTCAGCAAGACCTACCGGGTGAAACAAGGCATGTTCGGCAAGGTCAAACCGCTGACGGCTGTGAACGACGTATCGCTGCAATTGGGCAAGGGGGAGGTGCTGGGCCTCGTCGGTGAATCCGGTTGCGGTAAATCAACCCTCGCCAAGATCCTATTGGGGCTGGAGCAACCCACCGCAGGTCATGTCAAAATCGACGGCGAAGAGATCACGCAGCAGGGCCGTCTGGCGCTGGCGCGGCGCATCCAGCCGATCTTTCAAGACCCCTATTCCTCGCTCAACCCACGCAAAAGCATCTATGACGTGATCTCCCTGCCCCTGCGCGTGCATGGCATCGGGGATGAAGCCAGCCGCAAGAAAAAGGTGAAGGAAATCCTCGATGTTGTCGGCCTGCCGCAGCGGGTGATGAACACCTATCCCAGCCAGATGTCGGGCGGCCAGCGCCAGCGTGTAGCGATTGCCCGCGCGCTGATCATGAAGCCCGAAGTGGTGATCTGCGACGAGCCGACTTCGGCGCTGGATGTGTCGGTGCAGAGCCAGATCCTCAACCTTCTGGGCGAGCTGCGCGAAGAATTCGGCCTGACCTATCTCTTCATCAGCCATGACCTCGCGGTGGTCGAACACCTCGCGACCCGCGTGGCGGTGATGTATCTGGGCGAGATCGTTGAGCAGAACTCGGTCGCCGGGCTTTTTGACGCGCCGCGTCATCCCTACACCAAGGCGCTGCTGAAATCCGTGCTGACACCCGAGCCGGGCCTGGGCGTGCCAGACACGCAGCTTGGCATGGCCTATCCAAACCCGATTGCGCCGCCGCCGGGCTGCCATTTCCACCCGCGCTGCCCACGCGCCACGGATCTCTGTAAACAAAAAGCCCCACGTCACACCCCGATCCCGCAGGGGCATGTCGCCTGCCATCTGCACGATCCGGAAACCCCCATGTACGAGCAAGAGTAATCCCATGTCATCGAACCTGTCGCACAGCAGCCAAACCCGCAAAACCGTCATCGAAACCGAACATGGCGTCGTTGCCGCACAGCACCGTCTGGCAGCAATCGCGGGGGCCGAAGTTCTCGCGGCGGGGGGCGATGCGGTGGATGCGGCCGTTGCCACCTCATTCGTTATCGGCGTGTTGGAACCTTGGATGAGCGGCCCGGCGGGCGGCGGGGCAATGATGCTCTGGCGCGCTGACGAAGGTCAGGCCCACGCATTGAACCACGGCATGCGCAGCCCCGGCGCGCTTGACCCGGCGAACTATCCGCTCAGCGGGCGCGGAAAGGCAGGCGATCTCTTCCCGTGGGAGCATGTGGAGGGGGACCGCAACGTGCAGGGTGCCACCGCCATCGCCGTGCCCGGCGTGGTCGACGGGCTGGGCCAAGCGCATGAACGGTTCGGCAAGATGCCTTGGGGCGAACTGCTGTCGCCGGCGATTGACCACGCCCGCAGGGGGCTGACGGTGGATTGGTATGCCGCGCTCGTCATTGCCTCTTGCACCCGCGAATTGGCCAAAGATGCCGACGCTGCGGCGGTTTTCCTCGAAGATGGGCAATGGCCGACGATCAGCGGTTGGACCGCGCTGGCCGAAAAACGGCTGGATCAATCGCGCATGGCCGACAGCCTTGACCAGATCGCGCGGCACGGGGCGCGCGCGCTTTATGATGGAGACCTCGGGGCCGCGATGGCGCGGGATGTGCAGGACAAGGGCGGCTGCCTCAGCCGCGACGACCTGCAAGCCTACCGCGCCGAGTTCCACGCCCCGCTCGATTTCGCCTACCGCGACGCGCGGTTCCATGTCGTCCCGGGGCTGACCGCTGGCCCGACTTTCCGCGATACCTTTGCCTCGCTGGAAACCGAAGACCTCGGCAGTGCTCCCGGCCCCGACAGCTATGCCGCGATGGCTGCGGCGCTGAAGGGCGCTTATGCGCGGCGGCTCGGATCGATGGGCGACACCGGCGAAAGCCCCGAGGCCCCGGGCTGCACCACGCATTTCTCGGTCGTCGACCGTCACGGGAATATGGTGGCGCAGACGCAGACGCTTTTGTCGATCTTCGGCTCCCGCGTCGTCTCGCCCTCCACGGGCTTTTTGATGAACAATGGCATCATGTGGTTCGACCCGGTTCAGGGCCGCCCGAACTCGCTGGGGCCGAACAAGCGCTGCCTGATGAACGTCTGCCCGGTGATCGGCGAACAGGGTGAAAAACGCTTTGCCTTCGGGGCCTCCGGCGGGCGCAAAATTCTCGGCGCGGTGGCGCAACTGTCCTCCTTCGTCACCGATTTCGACATGTCGTTGGAGGAAAGCTTCCACGCGCCGCGCATCGACGCCTCGGACGCGAACCAACTCATCGCCGATGAAAGCCTGCCGCACGATGTGCTCGACCGTCTGCGCGAAGACAGCACCGTCGCCGAAACAAAGCGCACGATCTTTCCCTACGCTTTCGCCTGTCCCGCAGGCGTGATGCGCGCGAACGGGCAGAATTCCGGCTGCACCGAGATCATGTCGCCTTGGGGCGACGCCATTTCCGAAGATATGACAAAGGACATTGAAGCATGACCCGCGACAGCGCGATCGAAGCGATCTCGACCTATTTCGATGAGGGGACATTCCAAGCCGAACTTGCCAACCTCGTCTCTTATGAGACCGAGAGCCAGAACCCCGACCAAGCCCCCGAACTCAAACGCTATCTGGTCGAGACGATGGAGCCGCTGCTGACGGCAATGGGCTTTGCCTGTAGCTTTCACGACAATCCCGACCCGCGCGGTGGCCCCTTTCTGGTGGGCGAGCGCCGCGAGGGCGATGACCTGCCGACCGTGCTGACCTATGGCCACGGCGACGTGATCCGCGCCCAGACCGACCAGTGGCGCGAGGGGCTGCATCCGTTCAAATTGGTTGAGGAAGGCGACAAGCTTTATGGCCGCGGCACCGCCGACAACAAAGGCCAGCACCTGATCAATATCGCCGCTCTTGAGGCCGTGCTGAAAACGCGCGGCAAGCTGGGGTTCAACTGCCGCATCGTGATCGAGATGAGCGAAGAGACCGGCAGCGCGGGCTTGCCAGAGTTCTTTACCGAACATCGCGAGAAGCTGACGGCGGATGTGCTGATCGCCTCGGACGGGCCGCGCCTGCAACCCGATGTGCCGACCATGTTCATGGGCTCGCGCGGCGGGGTCTCTTTTGATCTGATCATCGACAAACGCGACGGGGCGCATCACTCGGGCAATTGGGGTGGCTTGCTGGCCGATCCGGCGATGATCTTGGCGCAGGCCCTGTCGACCATCACCGACAAACGCGGGCAAATCCAGATCCCCGAATGGCGGCCCGACAGCCTGACCCCCTCGGTCCGCGACGCGCTGAAAGACCTGCCGATCGAGAGCGATGACGGCCCCGCCATCGACACCGACTGGGGCGAAGAAGACCTGACCCCGGTCGAGCGCGCCTACGGCTGGAACAGCTTTGCCATTCTCGCGATGAAGAGCGGCGTGCCCGAAGCGCCGGTCAACGCGATCTCGGCCCACGCCACCGCGACCTGCCAATTGCGCTATGTCGTCGGCACCGATCCCGAAGACATCCTGCCCGCGCTGCGGCGTCACCTTGATAAACACGGGTTCGAGGATGTGCGGATCGAACCGCATGACCGCGGCTTCTTCCGCGCGACGCGGCTGGATGCGGATCACCCTTGGGTGAAGTTCGTGGCCGCCTCCCTCACGAAAAGCGCCGGAAAAGCGCCACATATCCTGCCGAACCTTGCAGGCTCCCTGCCCAACGACAGTTTCAGCGATATTCTGGGTCTGCCGACGGTCTGGGTGCCGCATTCCTACCGCAGCTGCTCGCAACACGCACCGGACGAACATGTGCTGAAACCCGTCTGCCGCGACGCGCTGCGGGTAATGGCGGGCGTATTTTGGGACTTGGGCGAGGGCAACACGCCGCCGCGCGCCACGTGAGAAGAAACGGGCGGGGGCATCTGGCCCCTGCCCGACTTACAATGCAGCCCGGATGCAATTTTCCAGCGCATCTTGGCTCAGGGCGCAGGGGTTTGCCCGCATGGAGGAAGACGCCGCCGCTTCCTGCGCAGTCTCTCCAAGGTCGGTCCCTTCGGGGATCCAGCGGTTCAGACGCTCTAGCCCCCAATCGTCAAGCAGGGCCGAGAGGGCGGTGAAGGTGCCGGTCTCGGGCAGATCAAAACCCTCTGCCAGCCATGTCTGCACTTCGGAAAACCGCCGGGAGGCACCGAGCACATCACTATTGGCGGCCAGTACCGGCCCCAGCAGACGCCCACAAATCAACCCATGCGGCGCGCCAAACTGCCCGCCGATCACACCGGCCAGCCCATGCACCGCGCCGAGGCCCGCATTCGCCAGCGCCAAACCGCCCGACAGGCTGACATAGGCCATCGCATCCCGCGCGGCAGGGTCTTCGCCCGCCGCCAGACGTTTGAGCGCGGCAATCCCCTGCGGAATCGCGGCGCGGCAGAGCGCATCGCTGAGCGGGTTGGCTTTGCTTGAAAGATAGGGCTCGATCACCTGCACCAACGCATCAAGGCCCGACCCCAACGTGACGCCGCGCGGCGCACCATCCGTCAGCGCAGGATCGACCAAGGCCAAACGCGGCAGCATTCGGTCGTCGCGCAGGCTGACTTTTCGCGCGGCTTGCGCCACGGCGATAACGGCGTTTTTGGTGACCTCGGCCCCGGTGCCCGCGGTGGTCGGGATCGCGATCATCGGCAGCGGGTCGGCTTGCAACGGCTGGCCCTCGCCCACGACTTCGAGATGCTCCATCACGTCGCAATCCGACGGGATCAGCGCCGCTGCGGCTTTGGCAAGGTCGATGACCGCCCCTCCGCCGACGCCCAGCACCACCTGCGCTCCGCGCCCTGCCAGAGCGGCAGAGCGGACATCCTCGACCGAGGGTTCGCCGCTGCTGCGGACCTCGGTCACGTCACATCCAGCCGCCGTCAGGTCACGGCTAAGCTCATCGACCCAAGCGACGGAACCACCGCGTAAAATCAGCACCCGGCGGCCATAGCTGAGCGCGGCGCCGACGGCTTCTGTAGCGGTCCCACGGCCAAAGCGGATGCGCCCGGCGGTGGCGAAACCAAAGGCTGCGATCTCCTCCATCAGAATTGCAACGTGGCGTTCACAGCGCGCTTCCATGCGCCGTATTTCTCATCCCGCGTCGCCGCATCCATTTGTGTCTCAAACCGCCGATCCAGCGCCCATTCGCGGGCAAAGCCTTCCATGTCCGGATAGATGCCTGCCCGCTGCCCCGCCAACCATGCCGCACCAAGTGCCGTGGTTTCCAGCACATCAGGACGGTCGACCGAGGCACCGATCACGTCGGACAGGAACTGCATCGCCCAGTCACTGGCGCTCATCCCGCCGTCGACACGCAGCGTGGCGATCTCGCCCGCCTGCCCCTGTGCGGCCCAATCCGCCTGCATCGCCTCCAGCAAATCGCGGGTCTGGTAGCCGACGCTTTCCAGCGCCGCGCGGGCCAGTTCCGCGGGGCCGGAGTTGCGCGTCAGCCCGTAGATCGCGCCACGGCATTCGGCGTTCCAGTAAGGCGCACCGAGGCCCACGAAGGCGGGCACCAGCACGACGTTTTGATGCGGGTCGGCCTGTTCGGCCAGTGCTTGGGTCTCGCTCGCCTCGCGGATCATTTTGAGTCCGTCGCGCAGCCATTGCACCACAGCCCCGGCGACAAAGATTGAGCCTTCGAGCGCATAGGTCGGCTTGCCGTCGAGTTGATAGGCAATGGTGGTGAGCAGCCGATTGGTTGAAGTCACCGCAGTCTCGCCCGTATTCAGCAGCGCAAAACAGCCCGTGCCGTAGGTCGATTTCATCATGCCGGGCTGGAAACAAGCCTGCCCGATGGTCGCCGCCTGCTGGTCGCCTGCCACACCAAGGATCGGAATCTCGCGGCCAAACAGATCGGGACGGGTCATGCCGAAATCGGCGGCGCAGTCTTTGACCTCGGGCAGCATCTCGACGGGAATGTCGAACATCTTGCAGATCGTCGTGCTCCATCGGCCCTTGTGAATGTCATAAAGCATAGTGCGCGCGGCGTTGGTGGCATCAGTCACATGGCGCGCGCCGCCTGTGAGCTTCCAGATCAGGTAGCTGTCGACCGTGCCGAAAAGCAACTCGCCCGCCTGTGCGCGGTCGCGCGCCCCGTCGACGTTATCCAAAATCCACTTCAGCTTGGTGCCGGAGAAATAAGGATCGGCCAGCAGGCCCGTGCGTTCGGTGATGATCTTGTCGTCACCACTCTCGCGCAGCGCGCGGCAGAAATCGGCAGTGCGGCGGTCTTGCCAAACGATGGCGTTATAGACTGGCTGGCCGGTCTTGGCGTCCCAGACCAGCGTCGTCTCACGTTGGTTGGTGATGCCGATGGCGGTGATGTCATCGGGGCGCAGGCCTGCTTTTTCGATCACCGCGCGGCAGGTGCCCGCAGTGGTGGACCACAGATCGCCGGGATCGTGCTCAACCCAACCGGAACGGGGGAAATGCTGCGGAAACTCTTCTTGGGCGGTGGCCGTCACGGCCATGTTGCCGTCAAAAAGGATCGCCCGCGAGGATGTGGTTCCTTGATCAATGGCGAGGATATGGGTCATGGCGCAGCCCCCGGTTGTCTTATGGAATGAAAAAGGGGCCGGAACGCTGCTGCGCCCCGGCCCCCCAAAGTTTGGCTTACTGCCAGGACTTGATCAACTCTTCGTAGCTGATGGTCTCAGGCTCGGGGTCTTCGTTGTCGAGCTTGGCAACCGGCGAGCCGGGCTGTTCCAGCCAGTAGGAGGCTTCCTGCTCTTCGTTCATTTTCGGACCCAGATCACCTTGGACGCCTGCGCGCTCAAGACGTTCCATGACCTTTTCCTGCTCGGCGCAGAGGCTGTCGAGTGCTTCTTGCGGGGTTTTCGCACCGGACATTGCGTCGCCGATGTTCTGCCACCACAGCTGCGCCAGCTTGGGGTAATCCGGCACGTTCGTCCCGGTGGGCGACCATGCCACCCGCGCGGGCGAACGGTAGAATTCCACCAGACCGCCAAGTTTCGGCGCGCGTTCGGTGAAGCTTTCGTGCTGGATGGTCGACTCGCGGATGAAGGTCAGACCGGCGTGGGCCTTTTCAACATCAACGGTTTTCGAGGTCACGAACTGCGCGTAGAGCCATGCAGCCTTGGCGCGGTCGACGGGGGTGCTTTCCATCAGCGTCCAGCTGCCCACGTCCTGATAGCCAACCTTCTGGCCATCTTTCCAGTAGGCACCATGCGGGCTGGGGGCCATACGCCACTTGGGCGTGCCGTCTTCGTTCAGCACGGCCTTGGCGCTGTCGTTGACCATGTCGGCGGTGAAGGCGGTGTACCAGAACATCTGCTGGGCAATCGCACCCTGGGCAGGAACCGGGCCAGCTTCACCAAATGTCATGCCAGCGGCGGCGGGGGGCGTGTACTTTTCAAGCCATTCGATGGATTTGGAGATCGCATAGACCGCCGCCGCATCGTTGGTCGCACCACCGCGGGTCACACAGGAACCGACGGGCTGCGAGTTTTCGTTGACTCGGATGCCCCATTCGTCGACCGGCAGGCCGTTGGGTTCACCGACATCGCCCATGCCAGCCATGGACATCCACGCATCGGTATAGCGCCAGCCAAGCGACGGGTCTTTTTTACCGTAGTCCATGTTGCCAAAGACTTCGACACCGTCGATGGTGCGGCCAGTGAAGAACTCAGCGATGTCTTCATAGGCAGACCAGTTCACCGGCACGCCCAGATCATAGCCGTATTTCTCTTTGAACTCGGCCATCAACTCAGGATCGGTGAACCAGTCCTGACGGAACCAGTAAAGGTTCGCGAACTGCTGGTCGGGAAGCTGATACAACTCGCCGTCGGGCGAAGTGGTGAAGTCGAGGCCGATGTAATCGTCGAGATCGAGACCGGGGTTGGTCACGCCCTTGCCCTCATTCGCCATCCAGTCGGTCAGACTGCGCGCCTGCTTGTAGCGCCAGTGGGTGCCGATCAGGTCAGAGTCGTTGATATAGGCGTCATAGATGTTCTCGCCCGACTGCATCTGTGTCTGCAGCTTCTCAACAACGTCACCTTCGCCGATCAGGTCGTGGGTGATATTGATGCCGGTGATCGCGGTGAAGGCCGGGGCCAGCACATTGGCCTCGTATTCATGGGTGGTGATTGTCTCGGACACCACTTTGATGTCCATGCCCTTGAACGGCTCAGCAGCGTCGATGAAGAACTGCATCTCCGCCTCTTGCTCTTCGCGGCTCAGCGCGGAGCGTTCGATTTCCTCGTCGAGGAATTTTTTCGCGGCATCCATATCCGCGAATGCTGGTCCGGCGAGCAGACCGAGCGTGACCGCAAGTGCGGTACTCGATTTCATGACAGATCGTTTCATTATGTCCTCCCTAGACATTTGGTCGTGTCGTATGGCTGCCCCGATTAACCGGGATCAGCCGTGATAGCGCCTAGACCCAGCGAAATACGGCTGCGGCATAGGCAAGGCAGACCAGCAGCGCATAGGGCTGTGGACCCGCCTCGAAACCCAGCCAAATCAAGTTGATAAAGGCCGAGCCGAGAAGCGTGATGAACAGACGGTCACCACGGGTTGTTTCGATCCTGAGAATGCCGGTGCGGGGCGTCTCAGGAAATTTGATCGCGAGGATCGTGAAGGTGATAAGCAACAGCGCGATGACACCGAAGAAGATCGCGGTGGGCATGGTCCAAGCCATCCAAGACATGAGCGGTCTCCCTTTATACGCGCCCGAGGGCAAAGCCCTTGGCGATGTAGTTGCGGACGAAATAGATCACCAAAGCGCCCGGTACGATTGTGAGCACCCCGGCGGCGGCAAGCACGCCCCAATCGAGGCCCGAGGCGGAAACCGTACGGGTCATGGTGGCGGCGATGGGTTTGGCATCGACCGACGTCAACGTGCGCGAGAGCAGCAGTTCCACCCATGAGAACATGAAGCAGAAGAAGGCCGCGACGCCGATGCCGCTGGCAATCAGGGGCGTGAAGATGCGGATGAAGAAGCGCGGGAAGGAATAGCCATCGAGATAGGCGGTCTCATCGATCTCCTTTGGCACCCCGCGCATGAAGCCTTCTAGGATCCAAACCGCCAGCGGCACGTTGAACAGGCAATGCGCCAACGCCACGGCAATATGCGTGTCGAACAGCCCGACCGAGGAATAGAGCTGGAAGAACGGCAGCGCGAATACGGCAGGCGGGGCCATGCGGTTGGTCAGCAGCCAGAAGAACAGATGCTTGTCGCCCATGAAGCTGTAGCGCGAGAAAGCATAGGCCGCCGGCAGCGCCACGGCGAGCGAGATCACAGTGTTCAGCACAACATAGATCAGGCTGTTGACATAGCCCATATACCAGCTCGGATCGGTGAGGATCTTGGCATAGTTCGCCAGCGTCAAATCACGCGGATAGAGCGAGAAGCTCCCCAGGATCTCTGCGTTGGTCTTCAGGCTCATGTTGATCAGCCAGTAGATCGGCAGCAGCAGGAAAAGCAGGTAGAGGGTCATCACCACCACAGACCCTTTGGGCCGGAAGCGGCTGCGCCGGGCGCGTTTGTCGGTGGTCACGTCACCCGGAATGGGCGCGGCACCGGGGGCTTGCACGGTTGTGTCGGTCATCACACACCATCCCTTTTGTCGAGGTTGACCATCACGGTGTAAAATACCCATGAAATCAACAGGATAACGAGGAAATACATCAGGCTGAACGCCGCTGCGGGGCCGAGGTCAAACTGGCCGATGGCCATTTTCACCAAGTCGATGGACAGGAAGGTCGTGGCATTGCCCGGCCCGCCACCCGTCACGACGAACGGCTCTGTATAGATCATAAAACTGTCCATAAAGCGCAGCAGAATCGCGATCATCAGCACGCCTGCCATCTTGGGCAGTTCGATATAGCGGAACACGGCCCAACGGCTGGCTTGGTCGATCTTGGCGGCCTGATAATAGGCGTCCGGGATGGATTGCAGCCCGGCATAGGCCAGAAGCGCCACCAGCGAGGTCCAGTGCCAGACGTCCATGACCACGACGGTAATCCAAGCGGCGGTGATGTCTTGGGTGTAATTATAGGTGATGCCCAGCTTGTCGAGCGTGTAGCCCAAAAGGCCAATGTCGACGCGGCCAAAGATTTGCCAGATGGTGCCGACCACGTTCCACGGGATCAGCAGCGGCAGCGACATGAGCACCAGACAAAAGCTGGCCCAGAACCCGTTTTTCGGCATGTTCAGCGCAACAAAGATGCCGAGCGGAATTTCGATCGCCAGAATGACACCCGAGAAGATCAACTGTCGGCCAAGCGCATCCCACATCCGGTCGCTGTCCAGCATGTCGGAAAACCACTCAAGCCCGGCCCAGAAAAATTCATTCCGGCCAAAGGTGTCTTGCACCGAATAGTTCACCACGGTCATCAGCGGGATCACCGCCGAGAAAGCCACGAGGATCAGAACGGGCAGGACAAGGAACCATGCCTTTTGGTTGACGGTCTTGTTCATGCGGCTTCTCCCTCTGCGCTAATGCGCCAATCGTCGGCATAGACATTGATGCCCGCCGGATCGAAACTGATCGCGGTGTTTTCGCTCGGCACGGACGCGCCTTCTTCGGCGATGGCGCTGACCGGCTGGCCGGCCACATCAAGGCGGATGATTTTGTGGCGGCCCACGTCTTCGACGCGCGTCACCTTGGCAGGCAGGCCCAGCCCTTCGCCGTTAAGGCGGATAAACTCGGGCCGGACGCCCAGCTGGGTTTTGCCGCCCTTGGGGGCGTAAGTTTTATTCAAGTTGATGCTTGTGCCTGCAACCTGCGCGGCATTGCCCGCGATCTGCGCATCAAACAGGTTCATCCCCGGCGAGCCGATGAAATAGCCCACGAATGTGTGCGCGGGCCGCTCGAAGAGTTCCTGCGGCGTGCCGATCTGCACCACCCGGCCATCATACATCACCACCACCTTATCGGCGAAGGTCAGCGCCTCGGTCTGGTCGTGGGTCACATAGATCATCGTGTGGCCGAATTCATGGTGCAGGGATTTTAGCTGCGTGCGCAATTCCCATTTCATATGCGGGTCGATCACGGTCAGCGGCTCATCGAACAACAGGGCGTTCACGTCCTCACGCACCATGCCCCGACCCAGCGAAATCTTCTGCTTGGCATCCGCCGTGAGGCCCCGCGCCTTGCGATTCAGCTCGTCTTCCATGCCGATCATCTGTGCGATCTGCTGCACGCGCTCTGCAACATAAGAGGCATCCGCGCCCCGGTTGCGCAGCGGAAAGGCGAGGTTATCGCGCACGGTCATCGTGTCGTAGACGACCGGGAACTGGAAGACCTGCGCGATGTTGCGCTCGGCTGTCGGCGCGTGGGTCACGTCCACGTCGTTGAACAGAATACGACCCTGCGACGGCTGCAAAAGCCCCGAGATGATGTTGAGCAGCGTCGACTTGCCACAGCCCGACGCGCCCAAAAGCGCATAGGCTTCGCCGTCGATCCAATCGTGGTTCAATTCCTTGAGGGCGAAATCATCCTCACTGCTCGGATTGGACAGATAGGAATGCGCAAGGTTATCAAGCGTGATCTTGGCCATTATGCCGCCTCCGCATAGGGCGCGGCAGAGACGAGCGCCCCGTTCGCGTCAAAGAGATAAATATGCGCCGGATCCAGATAGACCGGCAGCGGCTGGCCGGGTTGCAAGTGCTGGATGCCATGCACCAGCCCGACCCATTTCGCGCCGTGATAGTCGAGGTGGATAAACGTCTCCGACCCCGTAATCTCGGTCACGTTCAGCACCGCGTCAAAGCCGATCGCGCCGGGGGTCTGCGCTGCGAGTGTCAGGTGGTTGGGGCGGAAACCGGCGGTATATTCACCGTCTTTCAGGCTTGCCATCGTGGCAGGCGCGGGCATTTCACCGCCGTCAAACCGCAGCGTGTTGCCCGATTTGGTCATGCTGAGAAAATTCATCGGCGGGTCAGAGAAAACACGCGCCGTTGTGGCATTCTCGGGCCGGCGGTAGACGCTTGGCGTCAGGCCGAATTGCGTCACGCGGCCCTCCCAAAGCGTCGCGGTGTTGCCGCCCAAAAGCAGCGCCTCTTCCGGCTCTGTCGTGGCGTAGACAAAGATCGACCCGGCGCGTTCAAAGATGCGCGGAATCTCGGCGCGGAGTTCTTCGCGCAGTTTGTAATCGAGGTTCGCCAGCGGCTCATCCAGCAGCACGAGACCTGCGTTTTTCACCAGCGCCCGCGCCAAGGCGCAACGCTGTTGCTGACCGCCCGAAAGTTCCAGCGGTTTGCGGTCAAGCATCGGGGTTAGCTGCATCAGCTCGGCGGTTTCGCGCACCGCGCGGTCGATCTCGTCTTTGGATTTACCGACCAGCTTCATCGGCGAGGCGATGTTGTCATAGACGGTCATCGAGGGGTAGTTGATGAACTGCTGATAGACCATCGCCACTTTGCGGTCTTGGACGCGCATGCCGGTGACATCTTCACCGTTCCAGATCACTTGGCCAGTATTAGGCACATCCAGCCCGGCCATCAGCCGCATCAGCGAGGTCTTGCCCGCAGACGTAGGCCCCAAAAGCACGTTCATCGTGCCCTTTTCCAAGGTCAGGTCGGTCGGGTGGATATGCGTTTGACCGCCCACCGTTTTCGACACGTTTTTTAGGATCAAACTCACGTTCGTCCTCCCCTCATTCCGCCGCAGAGGCGGCTTGTTTCGCCGCACGCATCTGCATCCATTCATCAAGACGCGCGATCTGCGCCTCATCCATTCGCAGGCCCAACTTGCTGCGGCGCCAAACGACGTCCTCTGCGCTGAGAGCATACTCTTTGTTCATCAGCCACGCGACCTCACCCGCCGTGAGAGTCGCGCCGAAATGCTCGCCCATATCCGCGAGCGTTTTCGCCGCGCCCATCATCGCCCATGCATCGGTACCATAGGCGCGGATCAGCCGTGCTGCCCAGCTTTCATCAAGAAAGTCATAATCCGCATTCAGCCGCGCTATCAACTGCGCGACACCGTCCACCGGGAAATCACCGCCGGGCAGCGCCACGCCAGCGGTCCAATGATCCGGCAGCCCGCCGAAATGCGGGGCGATCAACTCCAGCGCATCTTCGGCCAGTTTGCGGTAAGTGGTGATCTTGCCGCCAAAGACATTGAGGATCGGTGCACCGCCGGTTTCGTCAACCTTGAGCGTATAATCCCGCGTGGCCGCCGTAGCGCTGCTGGCCCCATCGTCATAAAGCGGGCGCACACCGGAATAGGTCCAGACGATATCTTTGCGGGTAATGTCCTGCTTGAGGTAGCCGTTCACGAAGTTGATCAGGTAATCCTGTTCTTCGGGGGTGCATTCTGGGGTAACGGATGGATCAGGGTGATCCGCGTCCGTGGTGCCGATCAGGGTGAAATCCTGCTCATAAGGGATCGTGAAGATGATCCGCCCATCGGTGCCTTGGAAGAAATAGCATTTGTCGTGATCGTAAAGCCGTTTGGTCACGATATGGCTGCCCCGCACCAGCCGGACCCCTTCGGAGGAGTTCAGCCGCGCAGTGTTGTGGATGATCTCGCCCACCCACGGGCCGCCCGCGTTGACCAGCATCTTCGCTTGGATCACCTCGCGCTGACCATCGGCGCCATGCTCCACCGTGACAGCCCATCCTTCGGCATTGCGGTCGGCCGAGATCACCTTTGTCCGGGTCATGATGCGTGCGCCGCGCAATTCCGCATCGCGGGCGTTCAGCACCACAAGGCGCGAATCCTCGATCCAGCAGTCGGAATACTCAAAGGCTTTCTCGAAGCGATCCTCCAGCGGTGCCCCTTCGGGCGTGCCGCGCAGCGCAAGGCTGCGGGTGGCGGGCAGGATCTCGCGACCACCGAGATTGTCATAGAGAAACAGGCCCAAGCGGATCAGCCACGCCGGGCGGCGGCCCCGCATCCAAGGCATGAACAGCCGTAGCAATTTGGAGGTCGGCGTGTCCCCCTCAAACCGCATGTCGCGGTGATAGGGCAGCACGAAACGCATCGGCCAAGAGATATGCGGCATCGCTTTCAGCAGCACTTCGCGTTCGGTCAGCGCGTGGCGCACAAGGCCGATCTCAAAATACTCAAGGTAGCGCAGCCCGCCGTGGAACAGTTTGGTCGAGGCCGAAGAGGTCGCCGAGGCCAGATCATTCATCTCGGCCAAGGTCACGCTCAGCCCCCGTCCTGCGGCGTCGCGCGCGATCCCGGCGCCGTTGATGCCCCCACCGATGACGAAAAGATCGACCGGGGCAGCGGGCACATGGCTATCGGGCTGTTGGTTCAAAATCCGGCCCTCCCCCAGCTCAGACTGTCCAATTGGGGGCAGTGTTACGAAACGACTCTCATCTGCACAAGAATTATTTTCGTTTATGTTCGTTTCGCCAGCATATCGAACATGCTAACCACAACCTGCTGCGCGATTGCTTGCGTTAGACAAAACACTGGAGATAATGCGCCAACAGCAGGCAGGAGCGACACCCATTTCACAGACATTCCGCCATCCCGACATCCTTGAAATCGCCCGGCGCGAAGGCAAAGTCACCGTCGACGGGCTGGCCGAGCATTTCGGCGTGACCCATCAGACCATCCGCCGTGACCTTACGGAACTGGCCGATAGTGGTAAGCTTGAGCGGGTGCATGGCGGCGCGGTGCTGCCTTCGGGGGCCAGCAACATCGGCTATGCCGAGCGGCGCAACCTGCACGAAGAGGCCAAGAATCACATCGCCCGCGCCTGTGCCGAACATATTCCCGACGGTTGTTCGGTCTTTTTGAATATCGGCACCAGCACCGAGGCGGTGGCCCGCGCTCTGCTGCATCACCGCGATCTGATGGTGGTGACGAACAACATGAATGTCGCCAATATTCTGGTCGACAATCCCGAATGCCGCATTGTGCTCACGGGCGGGGCGCTGCGCCGCATGGATGGTGGGCTGGTCGGCAATCTGACAATCGAAACGATCCGCCAGTTCAAGTTCGACATCGCGGTGATCGGCTGTTCGGCCATGGACGCGGATGGTGATCTGCTCGACTTCGACATCGAAGAAGTGGGGGTCAGCCAATGTATCATCGCGCAGTCGCGCAAGACCTTTTTGGTGACGGATCATTCCAAATTCAAACGCTCCGCCCCGGCGCGCATCGCTTCGGCGCGGGAGGTGGATATGTTCTTTACCGATCTGCCCCTGCCCGCCGGGCTTGCAGAGAAATGCAAGGGTTGGGAGACCGAAGTGATCTTTGCCCCGGATGCCTGACGCGCGCCGCTAGGCGTCCGTCCATTCCCGCGCGACGGGTTTGGTCACCAGCGTCGGCAGGCAGGCTTGCAATGCTTCGACAAAGTTCTGGCTCCAGCGGTTCACATCCGTCGCCCGCACCTGCGCCATGCAACTGGCATGGCGGCGTTTGCGTTCCTCCAACGGCAGGGCAAGCGCGGTTTTGAGCGCCTCGCTCATGTCCTCGATGTCGTACGGGTTGACCTGAATAGCATCCGTCAAGTCTTCGGCGGCGCCGGCCATATGCGACAGGATCAGCACGCCGGGGTCTTCGGGGTCTTGCGCCGCGACATATTCCTTGGCGACAAGGTTCATCCCATCGGCAAAGGGGGTGACGATCCCCACCCGCGCACGGCGGTAGAGCCGCGCCAAGAGATCGCGATCAAGGTTGCGGTGAATATAGCGCAGCGGGGTCCAATCGATCTCTCCATGTTCGCCGTTCACCCGGCCGACAAGTTCTTCCAATTCGTAGCGCAACTCGCGGTAAGCGGCGACCTCTTCGCGGCTTGGCGGGGCGATCTGGACCATGCTCACCCGCCGGTCACGCTCATCGCGGGTTTCCAGATAGCGGCCAAAGGCGCGGAAGCGGTTGGGCAGACCTTTGGAGTAGTCCAGCCGGTCCACCCCGATCACGATGTCCCCCGCCATATCATCGGCAAGCCGGTCCTGCGCGCTGCCGCCTTGGGCGGCCTGCACAAAGGTCTCCACATCGATCCCGATAGGGAATGACCGCAGCGCCACCGCCCGAGACCCGCATTTGATCGTGCCGTTCATCAAGAATTCGGAGTCCGTCTCGGCGCGGAACATTTCAAGGCAACGCGCCACGTCAGCGCGGGTTTGCAGGCCCACAAGGTCATAGTCTGCCAGCCAATGCGCCAGATTGGCCTCCCTCGGTAGGGCGCCCATATCACCCAAAGCGGGGAAGGGAATATGCAGGAAAAACCCGATTTTACCCGCAAAACCCAGCTTGCGCAGTTGTGTTGCGAGGGGAAAGAAGTGGTAGTCGTGCACCCAGATCATATCGTCCGGCCGGGCCACCTTCATTACCTGCCGCGCAAGCCGCGCGTTCACAGCGCTGTAGCCCCGCTCGAACCCCCGGTCCAACTCCACCAGATCGCCGCGACGGTGACAGACCGGCCAAAGCACCGAGTTCGAAAAACCGAGGTAGAAATTGTTGTAATCTTCGGGGCTGAGGCTGAAGCTCAGCCGGGTGTATTTGCCCTGATCGCCATATTCGCTCAGGCTCTCTGACGGGGTTTCGGTGGTTTCCGGGTGCGACCCGATCCAGATGCCGCCGATCTTGCGCAGGGTTTCGTGAAGCGCATAGACCAACCCACCGGAGGGGGCGGCCTCTGACGGGATGCGATTTGAGATTACAATCAATCTGCCAGCCATTTTATGCCTCGGGAACAATCAATTTTTGGCCGCCGAGCCTGCTAAGGCGGAACGCCGACCACCACTAACGGTTTAATGGTTTAGGTCGGTAAATGTTCCCAGCTTGGTCGGCTTTGGTCAATTCTTTTGCAGCCGCAGCATGGCAATCCGCCGCGATTATTTTTTCAGCGCCCAAGAAAGAACCATGCAACCCCCACGGGAAGCAGGGACATCAGAACCATCGAAAAAATCACGACCCTACCGTCGCGCATCAGATAGCCCGCTGCGAAAATGGCGATCATGGCCGATGCGATAGAGCCGGAAGTGGGCACGAGTTCCATGAACGGCATGAACATCGACAGGGCCATCACCATCAACAACGGCAAGTAAATCCACGGGCGGTGCAGGATAAAGGTCGACCGCTCATGCAAATATTGATCCACGAAATCCACCGGGCGGCGCAGCCAGCGCACCCCCGCGCGCAGCTTCTTCGCAGCAATGTCGCGGCGCATGATAAAGCCCGGCAGCCACAAGCTTTCGCGGCCAAAGATCATCTGCACCACTAAAAACAAGACCACCAACCCGATAAACGCCGTAAAGCCGGGGATGCCGCTGGCCGGAGAGGTAGAGATCAGACTGAAGGTCAGGATTGTCGAAGCAAATGAATGTTTGCCCAGACAATCGATGATCTCTTCCACAGTAATCTGCCGATCCGCACCGCCGGACAGATGCTCCATCTGGTCAAGGACACCGCTGAGGGTCGGCCCACCTGTCTCGTTCATGAAATTTCAGTCCTTCTGAAGCCGGGCGATACCAGTATTCATGTTAACAATGCCTGAGCGCGGTTAAAGTTCGCCCATTCCGTCAATTCAGGGTCACGCGGTGCTGCGCAAAAAGGCCAGAAGCCCCCGTTCGGCTTGGGTCATATCGTCAATATCAGGCGGGTCCGGCAGATCTTGGGGGGTTTGGCAAAGGTCGATGACCTGCGGATGGATATAGCTGTTGCGTGCAATGGTGGGCGTGTTGTGCAGCCGCTGGGCCGCCGCTTCGGCCATGGCTTTGATGGTCGGTTTGTCGTCCTTTAGCGCCACGTCGAAGGCCGCGACAGACCCGGCCCAAGTGCGAAAGGTCTTGGCAGAGAACCCTTCGGCTCCAGCGGCCTCGGCGATATAATCATTCAGGGCCGAAGAGGTCAGCCCGCGCGGCTCCCCCTCTTCGTCGAGCCAGGTCAGCAGGTCCGCGCCCGGCAGATCGCGGATTTTCTCCAAGGCGCGCATCAGGGTGCGGTTAGCGATCTGGCGGCGAACCCGCTTGCCGCCCTTCGCCATGAAGGAGGCCTGCAATTTCCCGTCTTTCAAGACCAGATGCCGCCGCTTCAAGGTCAGCGTGCCATAGGTGCGGTTGGTCTTGGCGTAGACTTGATTGCCCACGCGCAGCGACAGGCGGTCGATCATCGCCACAGCGGCGGCCAGTGCAAAGTCACGTTCGCCCAACTCTTCCTTGAGGTCCCGGCGCACGCGGCGGCGGATGCGCGGCAGGGTCTCGGCAAATTCGGGCAGGCTTGCGTATTTCTCCTGCGCCTGCGCCTCGGACCAGAGCGGATGATAGCGATACTGTTTGCGCCCCCGCGCATCAAACCCCGTCGCCTGTAGGTGGCCGTTAACATGGGGGCTGATCCAGACCTGCTCATAGGCCGGGGGCACCGCCAATTTCACCAGACGTTCACGTTCGGCCTTGTCCTTGATGCAGCGGCCATCGGGCGCGTGATAGGAAAACCCCCGCCCGCAGCGCCGCCGCGCGATGCCGGGTTTGCTGTCGGGGTAGTACCTAAGCGTGGACGGTGCGGTCATCTGGGGTTCCGAATGTGTGATGCGGGGTCTTGCGGGGGCGCGCAGATTGCCCGCCGTCTAGGCAAACGCCGCTGCATTGGCTGGGTTCCCGCCCCGCAGGACGCGCATCTTTGCGCAGTTGCAGCATAAATCCTTTGATTTCGCTGCGCTGGCGCATAGGTTTCGTGAGAACGCCCGCGCGCTGAAAACGCCAGTGCCCTGAAACGGATAGACCAGACACTATGGATAGCACCACCTTGTCGCACAGCAATCTGCCGCCCGTAATCCCGCTCGAGCGTCATGCGTTTTTCCTTGATCTCGACGGCACGCTGGCCCCCATCGTCGACAACCCCGAAGACGCCTGCCTGCCGGAGGCAACGCGCCACCTGCTGACGCAACTCGTTGCGCAGACCGATGGGGCGGTGGCGGTGATCTCGGGCCGGGCGCTAGCGGATGTGGACCGTATCTTGGGCGCACTGCGGCTGCCGGTCTCTGGCTCGCATGGGTTGGAGCTACGGTTGAGCACCGCGGCAGATCACACCCCAACGCAGAGCGCAGGGATCCCCGCCCCCGTGATCGACCGGGTAGAGGAATTCGCCGTGCTGCATGGGGTGACGTCAGAACGCAAACCCGGCGCGATTGCGCTGCATTACCGCAAGGCCCCCGATCAGGGCGAAGCCTGCCGCGCCTTTGTCGATACGCTGGTTGGCGAAGACGCCAGCCTGCGCGGCCTGCATGGCAAGATGGTCAGCGAAGTCGCTCTGAAAGGTGTCGACAAGGGCGGCGCGGTGACGCGTTTCATGGCCTCCCCCGCCTTTGCCGAGCGGCTGCCGGTAATGGTAGGCGACGACGTAACGGACGAAGATGGCTTTCGCGCGGCGCAGGCCATGGGTGGCTTTGGCATCAAGATCGGCCAAGGGCCAACCGACGCACAACATCGCATCGCAGATGTGGCCGGCTTTGCCGATTGGCTGAAAGAAATTTTGCGCTGATCCGGCCCGCCCGGCAAACGCATTGAGAATAGAAAAGAGGGACGTATGGATCTGGGTGTCATCGGGAATTGCGCGGTTGCGGCGCTGGTCAGCCGCGAAGGAGCGATCAACTGGTTTTGCCTGCCACGGTTTGACGGCGATCCGGTCTTTCACAGCCTGATGGGTCATGGCGCGGGCGAAGAGGGCGACGGGGAGTTTGCCGTCGAACTCGAAGACATGACAGAAAGCGAACAAAGCTATCTGCCCAATACCGCGATCCTGCGCACGGTCCTGCGCAGCGCAAAGGGCGCGGTTGAGATTGTTGATTTCTGCCCCCGTTTCACCGCCTATGGCCGCAGCTTTCGCCCGCAGATGCTGGTGCGGCAAGTGCGACGCATTGAGGGTTCGCCTCGCGTTAGGATGCGCCTGAAACCGCGCTTTCAATGGGGAGAGGTGGCTCCCACGCTTACCCGCGGGTCGAACCATGTACGCTTTGTCGGGCCTGAGCAGAACATGCGTCTGACCACCGACGCGCCGATTGACCATGTGCTCGACGGGCGCATGATCAACCTCGAAGGGGAAATGACCTTCATCCTTGGCCCGGATGAGACGCTGTCGGACAGTCCTGAGCAGATCGGCACCACCTTTCGCACCAAAACCACGCGCTATTGGCAGCGCTGGACGCAGCGGTTGGCGATCCCTTTCGAGTGGCAAGAGGCCGTCATTCGCGCCGCGATCACGCTGAAACTCTGCAGCTATGAGGCCACGGGCGGTGTCATCGCCGCAATCACCACCTCGCTGCCCGAAGCGCCGGATTCGGGGCGCAACTGGGATTACCGCTATTGCTGGGTCCGCGATGCGTTTTTCACCGTGCGCGCGCTCAACAGTCTCGCCGCGACCCGCACCTTGGAGCATTATTTCCAATGGCTGATGAATGCCGTGGCGGATGCCGAAGGCGGGCATATCCAGCCCGTGCTAGGGCTCGGGCTTGAGACGGCGTTAACCGAACGTATCTCACCCAGCTTACAAGGCTTCCGCGGGATGGGGCCGGTGCGGATCGGCAATCAGGCGCATGAGCATTTCCAGCATGACACCTATGGCAATATCATCCTTGGCGCAGCACCCGCGTTTTTTGATCACCGCCTGCCGATGAACACCGGGCGCACGGCCTTTGAACAGCTAGAGCCCTTGGGCGAGCAGGCGTGGGAGCTGCACGACGAACCTGATGCCGGGATTTGGGAGCTGCGCAGCCGTGCCCGCATTCACACGTCTTCGTCGCTGATGTGCTGGGCTGCCTGCGACCGTTTGGGCAAGATTGCGCGCCATTTGAAGTTGGACGACCGCGCCGCCCTTTGGGCCGAGCGCGCCGAGGTGATCCGCGACAAGATCCTCGACAACGCTTGGTCAGAAGAACGCGGCGCTTTTGTCGAAAGCTTTGGCGGCAGCACCTTGGACGCCAGTGTCTTGCTGATGGGGGAGGTCGGTTTCCTGCCACCGAAAGACCCGCGGTTCATCGCCACGGTCGAGCGTCTTTCCGAAGTGCTGGGCCGCGGCCCCTTCATGCTGCGCTACGAAGAGGCGGATGATTTCGGCGTGCCCGAGGTCGGCTTTAACGTCTGCGCTTTCTGGCGGATTGATGCGCTGGCGCGGATCGGCCGCGAAGAGGAGGCCCGCAAACTGTTCGAAGAATTGCTAGAAGCCCGCAATCACCTTGGCCTTATGTCCGAAGACACCGCATTCGCCACCGGCGAGGGCTGGGGCAACTTCCCGCAGACCTATTCCATGGTCGGCATCATCAACGGCGCGATGCGCCTGTCGCGGCGGTGGGAGGCCGAGCTTTAACGCGCGAACAGCAGACGCAGGCCCAACAGCCCCAGCACCGCTGAGGCCACCCGGTCAAAGTAGACCTTCGCGCGGAGGTAGCCTTGGCTCACTGCCGGGCGGCTCATGCCGAAGGCCATGGTGGTGTAAAAGGCGACTTCGATGATCAGGTGGTTGGCGACGATCAAAAGGTTCTCGCTCAGGCGCATCCCCTCGGGGAAGATGACCACCAGAACCGCCGCGGCGAAAAGCACTGATTTGGGGTTCAGAATGTTGATCATCAGCCCCTGCCGAAAGGCATGGCGGGCGGGGGTCACCGTGGTTGCCACCGGCGTCCGCGCCCCGCGCCACATGCCAAAGGCCACATAAAGCAGATAGACCGCGCCCAGGGATTTCACGACTGCATAGGCCCATGGGAAAGCGAGGAACACCGCCTCCAACCCCAAGAGCGCGGCGAGGGTCCAGAACGATGCCACGAGGCCAAGACCAAGCCCCACGGCAACACCCGCCCGCCGCCCCGAACTCAGCGTGGTTTTCAGCGCGATCAGAAAGGCCGGGCCGGGGCTGAGGATCGACGCGATGAGCGCGATGTTAAAGGCGATGAGATGCGACAGTTCCATGGCAGCGGCCCCCCTTTGTGCGCCCCCAGCTATGCGGGGCTGAGGCACCCGGTCAACTGAGATTGGGTGACCCCGCACCGTCGGGAGGTTGATCCGCCCCACATCTGCCCAAAAAACGGGCACGGCCCCTAGACGAAAGACCGCACCGTCGCGATGGCCCCGTCGAGCGCCTTTCCTTCGGCATCTTGCAGCGCCGCCTCGCGCAGACGTGCAATCCACTGCGCCGCGTCCTTTCGCCCGCGCAGCAGCGCGGCGGCATCCATCACCTTGTCGAACTTGCCCAGACCCCGCGCATGGGTGTCGGAATAGCCTTTGATGAGCCGTCGGCATTTCACCAGTTCAACCGCCGAGTCGTAATCGGCTTCGACCTCCGCCATACAGCGCGACAGCCAATTCTCAAGATGGGCCACTTCGATGGCATGGCGGTGGGTTTTCAGACGATACCCTTTAAGCCCGCCCAGAACATGCAGCATGAGAAACGCAGGCAGCCTGTCGGTGCGCAGGCGGCGGCCCTTGTCGAACCAGCGGTTCAGACGCGCCATCCACTTCTCGCTCGCCTCTACCTTTGCGCCAAGACGGGCAGGCATCAGGCCCGCGATTTCGTCGGCGCGGGGGTGAAAATATTCGGTCAGCTGCATGAGGTTGGCATCGCCCGCCCGCATCTCTTGCCGGATATGCGCAAAGCGCGGCGCGCGGGTTTTCAGGTCTGCAACGCGAATGATGTCGTCATAGGCCATGGCGTTGGCAATATATTTCGCCGCAGCCGCCGAAAGCCGCCAGTCCTGCGCGGCGTTGTCACGGGCCAACACGGTATCGAGCCGATCAAGATAGAGCGTGCCATAGGCGCAGCCTTGGTAGTTCACGACCTTGGCAAGCCCCGCAAAAGCCAGATCATGCACCGCTTCGGGCAGCGCATCGGCGCGGGTGACCAGCGCGTCCCACTGGCTTTGCAGCGCGTCCGGCCCGGCAAGGCGGAATGCGGTTTCGGGGTCTTCCACAGGGACCGGGGCGGCGTTGGGCAGACGGCCCTGCGCCGCGTCAAAGCCCACGGCGAAGGCACGCAACGAGGGCTCCACCCCCTTGCCCCCGGCGCGGATCGCATCCTCATAGGCCTCCCGGCGGAACGGCAGCGCGCCAGACCCGGCCAAAGCGCCAAAGAGCGAGGCCGAGATGACAGAGCCCGCGCCCACGGCCAGCCCTTCCATGTCTTCGAGCACCAGTTTCTGCGCCGCGATCTCAGCCGCCGCGCGCACTTCATCGGCATTGGCAATGCCATCGCCGGGCGCCATCTTCTCGCTCACCGCAAGGGCGCGGTGGGTCGAGCCGATCAGCGTGGTGCGGTCTGGCGTCACAAAACCGCGCATCACGGCGCGGCCAACCTCCATCATCTCAGCCGCGATCAACACGTCGACATCGCCCGCCGCAGGGGCGAGGGCAAAGACCGGCTCAAACGCGGTTTTCGGTGCCATCTCAACGTAATAGATCGTGGCCCCAGTGCGCTGCGCCACCCCCGCGACCGAGGTCGCCTGACAAACATAGCCTTCGGCCCGGGCCATAGATTCGATCCACCCGGTCAAGACGCCGCCGCCCTGCCCGCCCACGGCCATGACCGCGAGCTTGATGATTTCGCCGACACGCGCGTCGGGTGTCTTTTGCGGCAGAACCAAATTCACGTCGTCACTCCTTCGCTGCGCAGCCGCTTGGCGTCGCGCCGTCTTTGCAGCCAAGCGATGATCTGGCTGGATTTATCGGCACGCCACCGCTCAAACCGCGTCGGATTATGCACCACATCCGCTTGGTAAAACGACGGGCAAAGCACCGCCGTATCGGCCACTTCGCCGCAGTTGCCGCAGCCCACACAGGTCTGATCGATATGCGCCACCGGATCGTCGCGCAGTGGATCGTCGAGCCGTTTCAGCGACAGCGACGGGCAGCCCGAGAGCCGGATGCAGGCATGATCCCCGGTGCAAACATCCGCATCGACGCCAAAGCGCGGCACCTCCATGCGGCGACCTTCCTTGATCGCCTTGTTGCGCAGGGGCTTTTCGCGGCGCTGCTTGTTGAGCATACATTCCGAGGAGGCCACGATGACCTTCGGCCCCTTATAATCGGTGGTCAGCGCCTCGCGCAGCACCTCGCGCAGTTTACCCACGTCATAGGTCCGGTCGATCTGGCGCACCCATTCGACGCCGACGCCTTTGAGCGCCTTAGAGATCGGATTGTTGGTTGATTTCGTGTCGTTATGCGCCCGCGAGGACATCACGTCCTGCCCGCCCGTGGCGGCGGAATAGTAGTTGTCGACGATCACCGCGACGCTGTCGGACTTGTTGAACACCATGTTCCCGATTGAGGTCGAGAGCCCGTTGTGCCAGAAGCCGCCATCGCCAAGGATCGAAATCACGCGCCTGTCGCCACCCCCGTCAAAGGCCGCATTCGACGCGGGGCCAAGGCCATAGCCCATGGTCGAGCCGCCGATCTCAAAGGGCGGCAGGCACCCGAAAAGGTGGCAACCGATATCGCCGGTGATCTGGTGCTTGCCCAGCTCTTGCTCGGTCAGTTTCATCGCGGCAAAAATCGGGCGTTCAGGGCAGCCAGTGCAAAAACCCGGCGGGCGGATCGGCACGGTGTCGGACAGATCGGGGATTGCGGGCGCTTCGGCATTGGGCGCGCGCACGGCGCCGGGGAGCATTTCGGGCGCGGCAATTTTTAGGAAAGCAGTCATCCCATCGAGCAGCACCTGCCCGGTATATTCACCCGCCATCGGCAGCACGTCCTTACCGTGCAGTTTCACCTTGCGTTCGAGCCTGTAGAGGTAGGAGCCGAGTTGCTGTTCGATGTGATCGGGCTGGCCTTCCTCGACCACCAGCACATGCTCTTTGCCCGCGCAGAATTCGTCGAACTCGTCCCGCAAAAGCGGATAGGTGACGTTCAGCACATAAAGCGGCACTTCGGTCTGGCCGTGGATATCGGCCAGCCCCAGCCGTTGCAGCGCCCGGATGACCGAATTGTACATGCCGCCCTGCACCACGACGCCCAAGGGCGCTTTCTCGGGGCCAAGGAACTCATTCAACCCATTGTCGCGAATGAACTTTTCAGCGGCAGGCCAGCGGTTTTCGATCTTGTCCTTCTCATGCAGATAAGACATCGGCGGCAGCACCACGCGGTTGAAGTCCGAGCGCGGGTTGGCGGCGGCTTCGGCCACGGTCAGCGGTGGGCGCTGGTTGTCGCGCGTCTCAAAACTGCCCGTCACATGGCAAGACCGGATGCGGACCATCAGCATGACGGGCGTGTTGCTCGCCTCCGACAGTTCAAACCCGTCTTTCACCGCTTTGGTAATGCAAGGCAGGTTCGGGCGTGGGTCGAGCATCCAGAACTGCGACTTCATCGCGAAACCATGGCTGCGCTCCTGCATGATCGAAGAGCCCTCGCCATAGTCTTCGCCCACGATCACCAGCGCGCCGCCGGTCACGCCGGAGGAACTAAGGTTCGCCAGCGCGTCCGAGGCCACATTCACCCCCACCGGCCCTTTAAAGGTCACCGCCCCGCGAATGGGGTAGTGCACCGAAGCCGCCAGCATCGCCGCCGCTGCGGCCTCTGAAGCGTTCGCCTCGAACCGCACGCCAAGTTCGCCCATCAGCTCTTCGGCATCGGCCAACACGTCCATCAGATGCGAGATCGGGGCGCCCTGATAGCCGCCCACATAGCCGACCCCGTTCTCCAACAGCGCCTTGGTAATCGCGAGGATACCCTCACCTGTGAAGACGTCGCCATCCCCTTTGCGCAGGTGTTCCACCTCTGCCTTGAACGAACGTTCGGCCATCGGACCCTCTTAAAAATCGTGTTTTCGGATGTTGCGCAGCATGGTGCGCAGCGTGGCCACAAAGGCCTCTTTCTCGGCCGCGCCGATGCCTTTGAACATCGCGTCATAGGCCTCTGCCATATGCGGCCAAAGCCTTGCATAGGCCTCTTGCCCCTTGTCGGTCAGATAGACGCGCGTAGCACGGCTGTCGGCCGCATCGGTCTCGCGCCGTACCAACCCGTCGCGCACCAGCGCGTCGAGCGCGCGGCTCAGCGTGGATTGCTGCACCACGGCATAGACGGCCAATTCGCGGATCAGGATGCCATCGGTCACCGACAGCACGGCGAGAGAGCGCATCTGCGGCGTGGTCAGCCCAAGCGCGGCCATCTCCGCCGACAGGGCGGCGTTATACCGCCCCATGATCCGGTTCATCAAATAGGGCGCGAAATTATCGAGGCCCATCTGATCCAGCGGCGCATTCCCCGCCTCGGAAGGTGATGTATCTGCCACCGGTCAGCCCTTCGGCACCAGCGCCAGCGCCCGAATGGGGCTGCCGGTACCGTTCTTGATCTTCAGCGGTGCCGCAATCAGGATCGCGCCCTTGGGCGGCAGCTTGTCGAGGTTGGCAAGGCTGGCAAGACCGAAACAATTGTTCTTATGCAGCAGGTTATGCGCAGGATACGGCGGCTCCATCTCGCCCGCTTGGCCCGCGTCGGTGCCGATGCATTGGGTGCCCCAACCAACAATCTTTTTGCTCATCAGATATTCAATCGCATCCGGGGTCGGTCCGGGGCTGTGGGGGCCGGTCTCATCCGCGTTAAGGAACCGCGCTTCGTCGTTCACACGGCTGTCCCAATCGGTGCGCATGACGACCCATTCGCCCTTACCAATCTCACCATATTCTGCTTCCCATTCCTTGATGCCCTTGGCGTCGAGCAGGAAATCCGGGTCTTCTTGAGATTGCTGCGAACAGTCGATCACATTCACCGGCGCAACGAGGCGCTGCACGTCGAGCGTATCGGTAAAGCCGTCGTCGTAATCCTTGCCGGTGATCCAGTGGTGCGGCGCATCGAAATGCGTGCCGGAATGCTCTCCCAGCACCATCCAGTTCCATGCAAAGAACGGGCCATCCTCGTCATATTCGCTGATCTTGTGAATCTCGACCTTCGGTGTCGGCTTTGCAAAGTCTGCGGGCAGTTGCAGGATCGGCGTATCCGGCCCCAAAACGCCCGAACAATCCACCACTTCGACCCCGCCAGAGGCGAGCATCGCCCCAAAATCACGCATTAAATCCGTAGCACTCATTTCAAACATTCTCCCTCAAATGGCGCACCCACTCCCGATGCGTTGGCCCCTGAAAAGATGCTAGTCAAATTTATATGCGTTTGCAATTATCTTCTTCGAAAGGGCGCAAAACAACGCAAAAGGCCCGCCGCAGATGCGACGGGCCTGCCCAGCCGGGGAGAGTTGGGAGGAGGATTAGGCGGCGTATTTCGCGACCGCGCCGCCCTGCTTGCTCCAATCGGCATACCATGTCCGGAACAGCCGGTACTGCGCCTCGGCATAGCCGCGCTGGCTGTCGGTCAGAGCGTCGGTCTCGTTAAAATGCAACGCATATTCCCCATGGCCCTCAAGCACCATCAGGTGCTTATAATAAAGCACGAGGTCCGGCCCCTCATCAAAGGAGGAAAGAACACCAAGCGCCGCGTCGAGTTCCTGCGCCCGCTGGCGCGCTTCGGCATCGCCCGCCGCTGCGGCTTGGCTGAGGGCTACGAGATGCAGCACTTCGCGGGGCAGCACATTGCCGATCCCGGTGATGGCGCCCGTGGCACCGCAATTGACGAAACCATGGAACACGGTGGTATCGACCCCGATCATCAGCGTAACTTCATCATCGCGGCTGGTGATGTTCTCTGCTGCATAACGCAGATCATCCGCACCGCCGAACTCTTTGAAACCCACGAGGTTCGAATGCTCGGCCCGCAGGGCAAAGAACAGATCGGCGCGGGTGGCGAAGCCGTAATAGGGGCTGTTGTAAATCACGGCAGGAAGTTCTGGCGCGGCCGACAAAACGGTTTTGAAGTGATCCTTCTGCGCCGCAACCGACGTGCCGCGCGACAGGATGCGTGGGATCAACATCAACCCCTTCGCGCCGACCCTTTGCGCATGGGCCGCATGTTCGGCGGCCAGCTTGGTGTTCACAGCACCCGTGCCAACAACGACCGGCACACCCGCATCAACCAAACGCTCAACGCCCTCCATCCGCTCTGCATCTGTCAGCAACGGCCAATCGCCCATGGAGCCGCAGTAGACGACCGCGCTCATACCATCGGCGATTAGCTTTTTGCCCATGCGCACCAGCGCATCGAAATCGGGTTTCCGGTCTGCCGTGCAGGGGGTCATCAGGGCCGGGATGCAGCCGGAAAAAATCGAAGGGGTCATTTGTCTCTCCATTCATAGAATCCGGCTGCGATATTGCCGGGATTGGCTGCATCTTAGCTATTGTATTTTATTTGTCGACATAAAATCGCCGCAAGCTTTCTGCGCGCGCAAAAACCACGCATTTACCTATTGTTATAGTTCGATGTGCTGCCGCCGATCCCGCGAAATCAGCGCCTGAATCTGCCGTACAATCTGATCCGCATGGGTCTCCGCCAAAGAATCCGCGCGCCCGATATCGCGTGCCTCGATGGCCGCGATCAAATCCTCATGCTCTTGGACATACTCACTGGGAAGCTGATCGTCGAAGGATTGGTAATACATCCGCAGCAAGCGGCGCCCCTCATCCAACAAGCGCAAACAAAGCGATTCGTAATAAGGGTTGCGCCCCGCCCGCGCGATCTCGGCATGAAACTCACGGTTCGTGGCGATCATCGACAGCGCGTCCTGCGCCGATACGGCCTTGGCAAACTCTGCCTGTCGCGCGCGGATCTTCGCCATATCGGCCGGGGTATGAAACTGCGCCGCCAGCCGCGTGGTGACACGGTACATCAACGTCATCGCGTCAAAGAAGGTATGCAGGTTCATGAAGTCGATATTCGCCACCACGGTCGAACGGTTGGGCAACGTGGTCACCAATCCCTCGCTCGCCAGCCGCACCAATGCCTCACGGATCGGCGTGCGCGACATCGAAAGACGCTCGGATAGGCGAATCTCGTCGATCGGGCTGCCGGGCAGCAGGGTCAAATCAAGAATCTCATCCCGCAGGATAGAATAGACAAATTGCGCCCCGGACCCGCGCTTGCGTTCCGCCGTTTTAGGTTTGCTGGTCATGCGGGGATGCCGCCCTTTCGAAATTCTTGGCTCCCCCTCGATAAAGCAACAAATCGACCGCCTTACAATAGCGCGGCCCCACCGAATGCGCGCCCGCCCCCTTCAATTCATCCTTTCTTAAATACCGTCCGCAATCTCACCAAACGCCATCCTTGGCAATCAAGCCTCCCAACAGACCTTCACAGACCGCTCAAAAATCAAGCATCGCCGTTGATACGGCAGGCAATTTCTGTCGCAATAGATTGACCGAAAAAGGCTTTCCCAAAAATTAAAATCGCCGGATTGACAGCGAGAAACTTGCAACCGCATACTAGACCAATCTTATATTGGTTCAAGAAAGCGGTCCATTGCCCAGCCCTGACATCGGCCTCAACACCGACACAGACAAGGTTTTGCTCGAAGTGCGCGACTTCAGCCTGCGCTTTCGCGGTGCGCCGAGCGACCAGATCAACCACGTGAATTTCACGGTCCATCCGGGCAAGACGCTTTGCGTTGTCGGGGAAAGTGGGTGCGGCAAAAGCGTGACCTCCTTGGCGATGATGGGCCTGCTACCTGAAGGCGCTGCGACGATCAGATCGGGCGAGATGGTTTTCGAGGGGCAAAAGCTCGACCTTGCCGATCACACCGCCATGCGCAAATTGCGCGGCAGTCGGATGACCATGATCTTCCAGGAGCCGATGACCTCGCTCAACCCCGCGTTCCGCATTGGCGACCAGATCACCGAAGCCGTGCTTGCCCATAGCAACGCCAGCAAGTCCGAGGCCGAGAATAAGGCGCTGGCGATCCTCAAGCGGGTCGGCATTCCGGCGGCGGAAAAGCGGATGCGCGACTATCCGCATCAGCTCTCGGGCGGGATGCGCCAACGGGTGATGATCGCCATGGCGCTGGTGAACGACCCCGCGCTACTGATCGCGGATGAGCCTACAACCGCGCTCGACGTGACCATTCAGGCACAAATCCTTGAGTTGATCCGCGACCTTCAGGCCGAGACCGACATGGGCACGATCATGATCACCCACGACCTCGGCGTCGTGGCCGAAATCGCCGATACCGTGGCCGTCATGTACGCGGGCACGATTGTTGAGACCGGCCCGGCGGAGCGCATTTTCAACGACCCGCAGCACCCCTACACGATTGGCCTCATGTCCTCGATCCCGCAGTTGAGCGGTCCGCGCGGGCGTTTGGCCACCGTGCCGGGCATGGTGCCCACGACGCAGAACATGCCTGAAGGCTGCCGTTTTGCCACGCGCTGCCCTTTCGCCCAGCCCATCTGCGCCAAGGAACCGCCGCTTGCGCCGCTGGAAGGTGGCCACGCCGTCGCCTGCCATTTCGCCCCGCTAGAGACCCATCTGGAGCAGAGCGCATGACCGACAAGATCCTGACCGCGCGCGGGCTAAAGAAACATTTCAAGACCTCGGGCGGTGGCTTGGCGAAAGGGGCCACGGTCAAGGCGGTCGATGGTGTCTCCTTCGACGTGCGCCGCGGAGAGACCTTTGCCATCGTCGGTGAATCCGGCTGCGGCAAATCCACCCTCGCGCGGCTGCTCATGCGACTGCTGACCCCAACCGAGGGCGATGTGCAGTTTGACGGCAGCGATGTGCGCAGCCTTGCCGGGCGCGACCTGACCGCGTTGCGCCGAGACATGCAGTTCATCTTTCAGGACCCCTTTTCGTCGCTGAACCCGCGCATGAGCGTCGGCAAGCTGGTCGGCGAACCGCTGGAGACGCATTTCCCAAAAATGTCCGCCTCTGAGCGGCGCGGCAAAGTGGCGGAACTGCTGGCCAAAGTCGGCCTGCGCCCCGAGCACGCGGAACGCTACCCACATGAATTTTCGGGCGGCCAGCGCCAACGGATCGGGATTGCCCGCGCGCTGGCCTCGGCCCCGAAGCTGGTGATCGGGGATGAGCCTGTCTCGGCCCTTGATGTGTCGGTGCAGGCGCAGGTGATTAACCTGCTGGGCGATCTGCGCGATGAATTGGGTCTCACGCTGGTCATCATCGCCCATGACCTCGCCGTGATCCGCCACATGAGCGACCGTGTGGCGGTGATGTATCTGGGGCAAATCGTCGAACAGGGCGATGTCGATACGGTCTACAACCATCCGCGTCACCCCTACACCCGTGCCCTCTTGTCGGCCATTCCGGTCGCCGCCCATGGGGCACGCACGCCGCAGACTGCACTTGAGGGCGAGATGCCAAGCCCGGCCAACCCACCCTCGGGCTGTCGTTTTCACACCCGCTGCCCCTATGCCAAAGAACGCTGCGCGAGTGAGCCGCCTGCCTTGCGCGAAACCGATGCCGGCGACGGCCATATCGCCGCTTGCCACTATTTCGAAGAGATCGCCGCCGCGACGCCGGACCTCGGCCTTGCCGATGCGCCCGAACGTGCTCCCGGCGCTGCCGCGCGCTTTGCGCTTTACCAAGACGCCATGCGGGATCGGACAACGCTCCGCCCCCGCCAAGACCAAGAATAACAGGCTAAAACAGACTTAATGAAACGACAGGAGAGTTCGATATGACACTGACCAAAATGACCCTCGCCGCCGCGCTGCTGGGGGCCACCACCCTCGGCGCGCAGGCGGCTGACCTGCGCATCGCGCTGCAATCTGACGCCGATGTGCTGGACCCCGACCAGTCGCGCACCTTTGTGGGGCGGATCGTCTATACCTCGCTTTGCGACAAGCTGGTGGACATCACGCCTGATCTGGAAATCATCCCCCAACTGGCGACCGAATGGTCCTTTTCTGAGGATGGCAAGCAACTGACCATGATGCTGCGCGACGATGCGGTCTTCCATGACGGCACACCGTTTGATGCCGAGGCCGTGGCCGCCAACATCGACCGCAGCCAGAACCTTGAGACCTCGCGCCGCAAGTCCGAGCTTTCCTCCATCACCGGCGTCGAAGTGCTGGGCAGCCATGAAATCCGCTTTGATCTGGCCGATGCCGACGCCACGCTGATGGCGCAGTTCGCCGACCGCGCGGGCATGATGGTTTCCCCCACAGCTGCCGAAGCGGCGGGCGATGACTTTGGCCTGAACCCGGTCTGTTCGGGCCCCTACCAGTTCAAAGAGCGTGTAGCCCAAGACCGGATCGTGCTGGAGAAATTCGCCGACTATTACAACGCCGACGAATACCACTTTGACAGCGTGACCTACCTGCCGATCCCCGACACCACCGTGCGTCTGGCGAACCTGCAATCGGGCGACATCGACATGCTGGAGCGCCTCGCCGCAACCGATCTGGCGCAGGCCGAGGGTGACGACGGCATCAAGGTCGAAAGCGCCGTGTCGCTGGGCTATCAAGGCATCACCATCAATGTCGCCAATGGCGAAAAGGGCGACAACCCTTGGGGCAACGACAAACGTCTGCGTCAGGCGCTGAGCTATGCGATCGACCGCGAAGCAATCAATCAGGTCGTCTTCAACGGTGCCTTCGCCGCGGGCAACCAGCCCTTCCCGCCGAACTCGCCTTGGTACAGCACCGACTTTCCCGTGCCCGAGCGTGACGTAGAAAAGGCCAAAGAACTGCTGGCCGAAGCAGGCTTTGCCGATGGGATCGACCTTGAGGTGCAGGTGCCCAACACTACGATCCCGCTGCAACTGATGCAGGTCGTGCAATCCATGGCGGCTGAGGCGGGGATCAACATCTCGATCACCTCCAAGGAATTCGCGACGCTGCTGGCCGACCAATCGGCGGGGGACTATCAGGCGAGCCAGATCGGCTGGTCGGGCCGTGTGGACCCCGATGGCAACATCCACCAGTTCATGACCTCCGATGGCGGCATCAACGATTCCAAGTTCTCGAACCCGGAAGTGGATGAGCTGCTGAACAAAGCGCGCAAATCCAACGATCAAGACGTGCGTCGCGAAAGCTACACCGCGGCCCGTGCGATCCTGAACGAAGAGCTGCCGATCGTGTACCTCTATCACCAGACATGGATCTGGGCGCTGGACTCCGACATCTCCGGCTTCACCCCCTATCCTGATGGCATGATCCGCCTTGAAGGTATGAAAAAAGAAGAAGGGTAAAACCTTCTCCATATGCACCGCCGGGCCGGTCCCGGCGGTGCCCCTCCCCTGAGCGAGACGTTTCAAAATGCTGTCCTTCATCCTGCGCCGTCTGGTGATCGCGATCCCGACGATCATCTTGATCTCGGTCTTTGTCTTCACCTTGCAAAAGCTGCTGCCGGGCGATCCGGTGCTGGCCATGGCCGGCGAAGAACGCGACCCGCAGGTGCTGGAATTCCTGCGCGAGAAATACCGCCTGAATGACCCAATCCCGGTGCAATATTTCACTTGGATCGGCAACGCGCTGACGGGGGACTTGGGCATTTCGCTGCGCACCAACCAGCCCGTGCTTGAGCTGATCGGGGAAAAGCTGCCCGTCACGATCCAATTGGCGACGATGGCGATGATCTTTGCCCTGCTGATCGGCGTGCCTGCGGGCATCTTCTCGGCCGTCAAGAAGGGCACCGTGACCGATTATGTAGCCAATGTGGTGGCGCTCTCGGGCCTGTCGATCCCGAACTTCTGGCTAGGGATCATGCTGATCCTGCTGGTCTCGGTGAAATGGAAGCTGCTGCCCGCTTCGGGCTATGTGCCCCTGAGCGAAGACCCCATCCGCTCCATCACCGTGATGATCATGCCCGCCTTCGTGCTGGGCACAGCACTCGCCGCCACGCTGATGCGCCACACGCGGTCGGCCATGCTGAGCGTGCTGAGCAGTGACTACGTCCGCACCGCCCGCGCCAAGGGTCTGGTCGAGCGGAAGGTTATCCTCAAACACGCCTTCCGCAATGCGCTGACGCCCATCGTTACCCTGACTGCGCTCTTGTTTGGTGAACTTATCGCGGGCGCGGTGCTGACCGAGCAGATTTTCACCATCCCCGGCTTTGGCAAGCTTGTGGTCGATGCCGTATTCAACCGCGATTACGCCGTGGTTCAGGGGATCGTCCTCGTTACCGCCGTTGGCTTTATCTTTATGAACCTGCTGGCCGATGTCGCCTATGTGCTGCTGAACCCCCGCCTGAGGAAGCAATAATGGCCCAACCTGCCACCCCCATCACCATCGACGCCGAAAGCGCCGCTGATCCGGTCCTCTCTGCCCGTCCGGAAAACCGGGTCTGGAAGAAATTCCGCCACCACCGCAGCGCCATGCTTGGCGGCGTGCTGGTGGTTTTCTTCTGCGCCATCGCTATCTTGGCCCCCCTGTTGCCGATCCCCGACCCTGCCGCCACCGATTGGGGGGCTGTGCGCAAAGGGCCCTCCGCCGCGCATTGGTTCGGCACCGATGAATTGGGCCGCGATGTGTTGTCGCGGCTGATCTGGGGGGCGCAGGCATCCCTGCTGGCGGGGGTCGTTTCGGTTGCCATCGCGCTTGGGCTTGGCGTCCCTCTGGGCATCATTGCCGGCTATTTCGGCGGCTGGACCGATGCGATCATTTCGCGCTGCACCGAGGCGCTGCTGGCCGCGCCCTTCCTGATCCTTGCCATCGCGCTGGCGGCTTTCCTTGGGCCGAGCCTGACCAACGCGATGATCGCCATCGGCATCTCGGCCACGCCGATCTTCATCCGCCTCACCCGTGGTCAAGTGCTCAGCGTCGCCGCCGAGGATTACGTCGAAAGCGCGCGTGCCATTGGCCTGTCGACCCCACGCATCCTGCGCCGCTATATTTTCCCCAACGTGCTGCCGCCCGTGCTTGTGCAAGCCACGCTGACCGTCGCCACTGCGATCATCGCCGAAGCCTCGCTGTCGTTCCTCGGCCTCGGCCAACAGCCGCCCGCGCCCTCTTGGGGGTCGATGCTGAACACGGCGAAGAACTTCCTCAATCAAGCGCCATGGATGGCGCTTTGGCCCGGCATTGCGATCTTCATGGTCGTGCTTGGCTTCAACCTTCTCGGCGATGGTCTGCGCGATGCGCTGGACCCGCGCGAACACTGACCGGAGACGACATGACCCCCTTTACCACCCGCCCCGAGATCCGCGGTTCATTCGGTGTCACCACTTCGACCCATTGGATCGCTTCGACCGTGGGTTTTGGCATCCTCGAAAAAGGCGGCAATGCTTTTGACGCCGCTGTGGCTGCGGGATTCGTTTTGCAGATTGTTGAGCCGCATTTGAACGGCCCGGCGGGCGATCTGCCGATCATCTTTCACGACGCGGAAAAGAAGGCGACCAAGGTCGTCTGCGCCCAAGGGGTCAGCCCCGCCGCCGCCAAGCTGGAGCATTTTGAGGAACTCGGGCTGAAACTGATCCCCGGCTCGGGGCTTTTGTCGACAGTGGTGCCCGGTGCCTTTGACGGCTGGATGCTGATGCTGCGCGACCATGGCACCATGGGTCTGCGCGACGTGCTGCAGCCCGCGATCGATTATGCCCGCGATGGCCATCCGGTGCTGCCGCGCGTGTCGAACACCATCAAGGGGCTGGCCGAATATTTCGCCGCCGAATGGCCCAGCTCCGCCGCCGTCTGGACGCCCGGCGGCGCGGCGCCAGAGCCCAATGCCAACTTTAAAAACCCCGATCTGGCCGCCACCTATGAACGGTTGGTCAGCGAGGCCGAAGCCGTGGGCGAAGACCGGAGCGCGCAGATCGAAGCGGCGCGCAAAATCTGGTCCGAAGGGTTCGTGGCGGATGCCATTTTCGACTACCTCGAAGACGCCTGCGTGCATGACGTGTCCGAGCAAAAGAACAGCGCCCTTCTGGCGCGCGAAGATATGGCCAAATGGCAGGCCAGCTACGAAGACACGCTCACGTATGAGTATCACGGCTGGACGGTGCATAAGACCCACGCATGGTCGCAGGGGCCGGTGTTTTTGCAGGCCCTCGCCATTCTCAAGCATTTTGATCTGGCCGCGATGGACCCGATGGGTGCCTCTTTTACCCATACGGTTATCGAGGCGATGAAACTCGCCTATGCCGACCGCGAAGCCTACTACGGCGACCCCGAACAGAGCATCATCCCGATGGAAGAACTACTTTCTGACGCCTATAACGCTGAGCGTGCGAAACTGGTCAACGGCAAAGCGTCCCTTGAGCAGCGCCCCGGCGTGATCGCGGGGTTGGAGCATTTGGCCGAGCGTTATATCGAACGCGCAGCCCGTGATTTCGGCGTCCAGAATGCCGCCCCGCAAGAGCCCACGATGGCCCATCTGACCGAAAAACGCGGCGATACCGTGCACCTTGATGTGATCGACCGCTGGGGCAATATGGTCTCGGCCACGCCTTCGGGCGGGTGGCTGCAAAGCAATCCGGTCGTGCCGGGGCTTGGCTTTCCACTGAACTCGCGCGCGCAGATGTTTTGGCTTGAACGCGGTTTGCCCACCTCCCTCGCCCCCGGTCGGCGTCCGCGCACCACGTTGACCCCCTCCTTTGCCGAACATTCAGACGGGCGGCAGTTGGTTTTTGGCACACCGGGTGGCGATCAGCAGGATCAATGGCAGCTGATCTGGTTCCTGCGCTTTGTGCATCACGGGCTCGACCTGCAAGAGGGCATGGACGCGCCGCTGTTCCACACCATGCATTTTCAAAGCAGCTTCTTTCCCCGCCAAGCCCTGCCCGGCGAGATGATGATCGAACCCAATGTCGGCGCTGCGGTGATCGACGCGCTGCGCGCACGGGGCCATATCGTCACCGTGGCCGAACCGTGGTCGGTGGGGCGCATGACCGCTGCGCTGCGTAATCCCGATGGCAGCCTTCAGGCCGCCGCGACCCCCCGCCTGATGCAGGCCTATGCCGTAGGACGTTAACCCATGACCTATTCCATCATCGCCCGTGACCCCGAAAGCCATGAGATCGGCATCGCCGTGGCGAGCCGTTTTTTCGCCTGCGGGGCTGCTGTGCCCTATATGGGGCGCCGTGTCGCCGTGGCGACACAGGCTTTCGTCAATCCGCTTTGGGGGACCGAAGGCCGGCGCATGTTGGAAAGCGGCGACCCCGCCGAAGCACTGCTGAAGGAATTCGCCGCGCGCGACGCAGGCCGCGATATCCGCCAGTCCCACATGCTCGACGCCGAGGGGAATTTCGCCGCGCACACAGGCGCGGGCTGTGTCGAATGGGCCGGGCACCGCGTTGGCACGATCCACTCCGTTGCAGGCAATATGCTAACCGGGCCGGAGGTGGTGGAGGCCACGTTCGACACCTACGCCGCCCGCAGTGATCTGCCGATGGCCGAACGCCTGCTTGCCGCGATGCGCGCAGGCGAAGAGGCGGGCGGCGACAAACGCGGGCGTCAGGCGGCGGGGCTGGTCATCCACCGCGGGCAGGACCACGCCTATCTCGACCTGCGGGTCGACGATCACGGCGATCCGCTCAGCGAACTTGACCGGCTGCTTGAGGTCGCAGGAGAGCGTTACCTACATGTGGCCGAAGCGATGCCGAGCCTCGACAATTTCTCGGGCACCTCGGACCGCGCACCGATTGATGCCGCAATTGCGCGGGCCGAAGAGGCGCGCAAAGCAGCGGGCAAAGCCAGCCGGTCACTGGCGACAGATGTAGAGACAAAGAAAGATTAACCCGATGAACGCGCTCGATTTTGGCCAGCTTCTGCCCCTCCTCGCCATTGCGGTGACCGCCGGTATTTTTGGCGGTATCCTTGCGGGTCTGCTGGGTGTTGGCGGCGGTATTGTGATTGTGCCCGCGCTCTATCTTGCCCTGTCGACGGCGGGGATGGACCCGGCGATTACCATGCAGGTGGCCGTTGGCACCTCGCTGGCGACTATCGTCTTTACCTCTTTGTCCTCTGGCTATGGTCACTTCAAACGCGGCGCGATTGATATGGATCTGCTGAAACTCTGGGCGCCGTCGCTTTTGGTTGGCGTTGTCATCGGCGCGCTTTTAGGAGGCTACGTCTCGGGGCTGATCCTTGTCGGCGTCTTTGCCACCGTGGCGGCACTCGTCGCGCTCGACATGATCTTTCGCAAGACCAAAGACGACCCCACCCCGCGCGGCTTTGCCAAGCCGATCTGGGCGGTGCTGGGTGTCGTGACCGGCGGGCTGTCGGCGATGATGGGCATCGGGGGCGGGACCATTGGCGTGCCGCTGTTGAACTTTCTGGGCTATGACATCCGCCGCGCGGTCGGCACCTCTGCCGCAATCGGCTTTATCATCGGGCTGCCCGGCGCGGTGGTCTATGCGCTGACGGGCCTCGGCGCAGAAGGGCTGCCGCCCTTCTCGCTTGGCTATGTAAACCTTGCCGCTGCGGCCATCATCATTCCGCTGACCAGCAGCTTTGCCCATGTGGGCGTGAAATTGGCCCATAGCATCCCGCGCAGGGCGCTTCGGTTTGCCTTTGGAATTTTCCTGATGGTAACGTCGTTGCGTATGTTCATTGATTTATTTGAAGCGTTTTCCAACTCATGACACAGCCCCCCCAGACCGCCCCAAGTGAAGATGAATTGGCCGAGCGGCTGCGCGGAGCGATCCGGCAAGGGGATATCCTGAACGATGGGCGGATGCCGCCCGAACGGGCATTGGCCAAGCATTTCGGCGTGAGCCGCGCGCGGCTGAGGCTGGCGCTTGGCCTGCTGCAAGAGGATGGCACCATTTACCGCCGCCACGGCCAAGGCACCTTTGCCACGCCGCCGCCCGCCACCAATGCCGACAGCCTGCGCCACCTCGCCCGGCAAGTGACACCAAGCGATGTCATGGAAGTCCGGCTTGAGGTCGAGCCCGCGCTGGCCGCCCTCGCCGCCGACCGCGCCCGCCCGCAAGAGATCGAGCGGCTGGACCAGTTGATGCGCGCCACGCTGAACCTCAGTGATCCCGACGCCTATGAGGCGGCGGATGACATGTTCCACTACAAGATCGCCGAAATGGCCCGGAACCCGCTGTTCCTCACGGTCTACGAATCCATCCGCGCGGTGCGGCGCGAAGTGGCTTGGACCTCGCGCCGCCGCAGCTCTCACGCGCCAGAGACGTTACAGATACTTGGCGAACAACACATGACCCTGAACGACGCCATCGCCCGGCGCGATACGCTCGGTGCGGCCGCGGCGATGGAACAGCATTTGCTGACCGTATCCAAAACCCTGCTCCGTGACCGGGTGCGCAAGATCGAGCTCGATCTCTAGCTGGGTCAGTCCTGAGCACTGCTGAAGTGGTCAAGGGTTGTAGCATCGAGTCCGCTCATATCACGAAGGAAACCACCCTCAAAACGCTGTGGATTCATTGTCCACAAAGCGCCCTCACCCCATTGCCATTTTGAGCGTCCAGCGCTAGCAGTTTTCCTGACCTTGTTAATAAGATCGCTGGAGGATACAAAATGTTCAAAATCACCAAGCCCACGGCAATTATCGCCACTTTGGCCGCGCTCACCGGAGGAGCACTGAGCGCCCAGACCGAAGTCAAGATCGGCTACGCCCTCGCCCCCGACAGCCACTACGGCGTCGCGGCGCAGAAGTGGCAGGAAGTCGTCGAAGCCGAGACCGACGGCAAGTTCAGCTTCCGCCATTTCCCCTCTTCCGGCTTGGGCGGTGAGCGTGAAGTGGTCGAAGGTCTGCAGCTTGGCACCGTCGAGGCGACCATCGTCTCCACCGGCACGCTGAGCAACTTCGTCCCCGCCACCGGTGTGACCGACATCCCCTTCCTGTTCCGCAGCCTTGACCACGCCCGCCGCGTGCTCGACGGCCCCATTGGCCAAGACATTCTGGCCGAGTTCGACGGCGCCGGCATGGTGGCGCTGGCATGGGGTGAGCAGGGTTTCCGCCACATCACCAACAACCGCAACGCGATCGAGACTCCTGAAGACATTGCGGGCATGAAACTGCGCACCATGGAAAACCCGGTGCACCTTGATGCCTTCAACGCTGCCGGTGCTGCCCCCACCCCGATGGCATGGCCCGAGGTCATCAGCTCGCTGCAGCAAGGCACCATCGACGGGCAGGAAAACCCGCTCTCGGTGATCGTGTCGGTGAAACTCGACGAAGTGCAAAAGTACCTGACGCTGTCGGGCCACGTCTATTCGCCCGCCATGCTGCTGGTCTCCAAACCCTTCTGGGAAGGTCTGTCTGACGAAGACAAAGCCGTCTTTGAGAAGGGCGCGACCGAGGCTGTCGCCGCCATGCGTGGTTTCGTTGATGATGTCGAACAGAGCGGCGTCGAGACGCTGAAAGAGCGCGGCATGGAAGTCAACGAGCTGACCGAAGAGCAAAAGGCGACCTTCCGCGCTTCGATTGAGAGCGCCTATGAAGGCTATTATGAGACCTACGGTAAAGAGCTGATCGACCAGATCGCCGCGACTGAGTAATCACGTCGTTGAAAGAAAAGGCGGCCGGGAGCAGCGCTTCCGGCCGTTTTGCACGGGAGGGGAAACCATGCGCAGATTGGAACAGTTATTCGTCAAGGTGAACGCCGCGGTGGTGATCGCCTGCCTGACGGGGATGGTCTTGGTCGTGGGGGCCAATGTCGCTTTGCGGTTCAGTACCAATCACTCGCTGTCATGGTCCGATGAATCCGCTCGTTACCTGATGATTTGGATGGCCTTTCTGGGGGCCGGGCTGGCCCTGCGGCAGGGCGGCCATGTGGCCATCACCAATCTGCACGACGTGATGAACACCCGGACGCAGCGCATCCTGCGCGCGGCCATCTTATTGATCCTGTTGTTCTTTTTCGCTTTCATGGTCAAGGTCGGCTGGGATTATATGCAGCGCGCGCAGTACCAGATGACACCCGCGATGCGGCTGTCGTTTCGCTATGTCTATGCTGCCATGCCCGTTGGGTTCTCGCTGTTGATCGTGCATTTGCTGCTGATCGCGCGGCCTTTCATCATGGCGGGCCACTACCATCAGTCCGATGGCCAAACCGAAAACATGCCGGGAGCCGCCAATGGCTGAGATCCTCTTTATCTCGCTTTTCGTGCTGATGGTGCTGGGCCTGCCCGTGGCCTTTGCCATGGCCATTTCGGTTTTTGCGGCAATTGGCTTGGGCAGCTCCTATCCGCAGATCGTCGTCGTCAAAGAGATGTTTTCCGGCCTCGACAGTTTCCCGCTTTTGGCTGTGCCCTTCTTCATCCTCGCCGCCGAGATCATGACCGGCGGCGCGATCACGCATACGTTGCTTCGCTTTGCCGCTCAGTTCGTCGGGCATCTGCGCGGGGGGCTGGGCTATGCTAATGTGATCTCCTCCACCATGTTCGCAGGCATTTCCGGCTCGGCCTTGGCCGATGCGGCGGGGCCGGGGGCGATGATGATCCGCATGATGGAGAAAGGCGGCTATGACCGCTCCTACGCGGGGGCGCTGACGATTTCCTCGGCGGTGGTGGGGCCGATCATTCCGCCGTCTATCGTGATGATCATCTATGCGCTGCAGGATCAGGAAGTCTCGGTCGGGTCGCTGTTTATGGCCGGTGTCATTCCGGGGCTTTTGCTGGCCTGTGGCAGTCTTGCCGCCAACGGGTGGGTCAGTTGGAAACGCGACTATCGCAGCGCGGATGCACGCCCCGAGCGGGCGCAGATGTGGCGCAATACCTTTATGGCGCTGCCAGCACTTGGGCTGATCGTGCTGATCGTCGGCGGCATCCGGGGTGGTATTTTCACGCCCACCGAAGCGTCGGTCATCGCGGTGTTCTATGCCCTCTTCTGCGGTTTTTTCGTCTACCGCGCGCTGCGGCTGCGGGACCTGCCGGGGCTGATCCTCCGCGCCGCGCTGATCTCTTCGGCAGTGCTGCTCATCCTCGGAGCCGCGCGGGCCTTTGCATGGGTTCTGGTGATCGAAGGCGTGCCGCAGTTTCTGGCCGAGACGATCATCGCATGGGATCTGTCGCCGATCCTGTTTCTCTTGGCGGTCAACGTGTTGCTGCTGCTCTTTGGCCTGTTTATGGACCCGCTGCCGGGCGTGATGATCTTGGTGCCGATCTTGGCGCCGATCAGCCATGCGCTTGGCATCGCGCCGGATCATTTTGCGATTGTGGTGATCGTGAACCTGACGCTCGGCCTGACGACGCCGCCGGTGGGGAGCCTGATTTTTGTGGTGTCATCGGCGGTGAACCTGCGCCCTGCGGCGCTGATCCGTGAGATGCCGCCGTTCTTTCTGGCGAACTTTGTCGTGTTGATGCTGCTGACTTTCGTGCCGGCGATTTCGACATGGCTGCCGAAGGTCAGCGGATTTTAACAGGTTACCGCCCGGCATCAGACCGGGCGGCGTTGCCGGTCGCGTTTCCCTACTCGGTCTGAATCCAAACCGCCTTGGTATCCAAATACGCCTGCAGGTGCTCCACGCCGCCTTCCTTGCCATAGCCCGACATCTTGAGCCCGCCGAACGGCACCGCCGGGTCGATCGCGTGGTACATGTTCACCCAGACCGAGCCCGCTTTCAGCCGTTTCACCGTGCGGTGCGCCGTGCTTAGATCGCGGGTAAAGATGCCCGCCGCCAGCCCGTAGGGCGTGGCATTGGCGCGCGCGATCACCTCTTCCATCGTGTCGAAGGGCAGGACAGAGATCACGGGGCCGAAAATCTCTTCCCGCGCGATGGTCATGTCGTCGGTCACATCGGCAAAGATCACCGGCTCAAGAAAGTTGCCGCCTTCATAGCCCGCGCCCTCGGGCCGCGCCCCGCCGGTGACCAGCCGCGCGCCTTCGGCCTTGCCCGCAGCGATATAGCCCTCGACCTTTTCGGCCTGCACACGGTTGATCAGCGGGCCGAGGTCCGTGCCCTCATCCAAGCCATGCCCGATCTTCAGCCCCCGCGCGAAAGCGGCCAGTTTCTCGATGAACTCATCCTGAATTTCGCGCGCCACGAACAGCCGCGAGCCTGCGATGCAGATTTGCCCCGAATGCGCGTAGACCGCCATCGCCGCGACAGGCACCGCCTTGTCGATGTCAGCATCCTTGCAGATGATCAGCGGAGATTTCCCGCCCAACTCCAACGTGATCCGCTTGAGGTTCTCAACGCCAGCGCGGGCGATGGTCTTGCCCGTGGCAGTCGAACCGGTGAAAACCACTTTGTTGACGTCAGGATGCTCTGCCAGACGCGCGCCCGCTTCGCGGCCCGTGCCGGTGACCACGTTGACCACCCCATCGGGCACGCCTGCCTCTTGCATCAACTTAGCGATCATCAAGGGCGTCAGCGGCGCGTCTTCGGAGGGCTTCAACACCACGGTGCAGCCTGTCGCCAGTGCTGGCGCGATCTTCCAGATCGAGGCGGCGGTCGGGGCGTTCCAAGGGATAATTGCCCCCACCACGCCCACCGGCTCGCGCGTTGTAAAAGAGAACATCGACTGCGAGACTGAGTTCTCGATCACATCGCCATGCAGCACCACTGCCTGCCCCGCGTAGAACCGCAGCATCCCGATCACCCGCCGCTTGTTGCCCAAGGTCCGCGCCAGCGGCAGACCCATGTCGGCGGTGTCAGAGACGCAGAGTTTTTCCCAATCGCGCTCCATCACATCGGCAATGCGCAAAAGCACCTCTTGCCGGTCATAGGGCGTGAATTTCGACCACGCCCCCTCAAAGGCCCGACGCGCGGCAGCGACGGCGGCATCGACATCTTCGGGCCCGCCACGCGGGACCGTCGCCAGCGCCCGGCCCGAGGCGGGATCGACCACATTCAGCACCTCACCGGACAGCGCGGGTACATCTTTGCCGTCGATGAACATCGGGCAGAACTGCCCGTGATAGAGGTCTTGGGCAATCTGGTGGGGGTCGATGGTCAAAGTCATATCAGCCTCATGCAATCAATGCGCCATTCCTATCAAGCGCCGTGTCGGTTTCAAATATACAAAGCCCTGTTTGGCCGAGAAAATCCGCCCCGCCCGCGTTGCGCCGTGGCGGGCGGCGGGGTACACCTTTCCCCAAGGGAACCGCGCGCAGGAGCGGCGGTGGCAAGCGAGGGAAAACCCATGAAAATCGGTATGATCGGTGTCGGCCTGATGGGCCACGGAATTGCGCGCAACGTGATGCGGCGCGGGGGTTTTGCGCTTGGCTATTTTGGCCACCCCGGCAACCAGCCGACCGATGAGCTGGACGGGCTGGGGGCCACGGCCTTTGACAGTCTTAGCGATCTGGCCGCCGCGTCGGATGTGATTATTCTCTGCGTGACCGGCTCCCCGCAGGTCGAAGGAATTCTGACCGGGGCGGGCGGCGTGATTGCCGGACTGAAGCCCGGTGCGGTTGTGGTCGATTGCTCTACCTCCCTGCCCGCCTCGACGGTAAAGATGGCCGAGGCGGTCAAAGCGGCGGGGGGCGAATTCGTTGACGCGCCAATGACCCGCACCGCGCAATTCGCCCATGAGGGGAAGTTGAACCTGCTGGTCGGGGGTGAGGCCGCGGTGGTTGAAAAAGTCTCTCCCATCCTCGCCTCCTTCACCGAAGAGGTGAAACATGTGGGCGAGGTCAGCGCAGGCCACCGTTTGAAACTGCTGCACAACTACGTCTCGGTCGGCTTCATGTCCCTGCTTGCCGAAGCCGCTGCGCAATCGGCGGACGCAGGCATCGATCCGCAGAGTTTCGTGGATGTCTTGGCCAGTGGCGGCGGGGCCAGTGTCGCGCTTGATCGGCTGTCGCCTTTCATCGTCAGCGGAGACCGCGAGGCGCTGCCCTTTGCGATCAGCAACGCGCTGAAGGATTTCGACTATTACCGCCAGATGTCAGCGCAAGCCGGCGCGCAGGTTGAGATTGCCGATGGGGTCTATCGCGCCCTTTCCAAAGTCGTCGAAAAGGGCGCGGGCGATGCCTATGTCCCTGAATTGGTGCAGCATTTCCGCAAGGATTAAGGGTCGGTGTCAGAGCGTCAGCGTCCCGATGCTCGACCCGCCACAGACGAAAAGCGTCTGGCCGGTGACGAAACTATTGGCCGGATCGCAGAAGAATAGAAAGGCGTTGGTTACATCCTCCACCTGCCCCAACCGCCCCACGGGGATGCGTTTGGCCAGCGCCGCTTCGCGTTCGCTTTCTTTGGGGATGATGCCCCAGAAGTTGTCAGTCTGCACCGGGCCGGGGGCCACGACGTTGACGGTGATCCCATGCGGCGCAAGCTCTAGCGCCCAAGTGCGCGCCATGCCGATCATCCCGGCCTTGGACGCCGAATAAGCCGTGCGCGTCGGCGCGCCCAAGGCCGCGCGCGAGGCGTTGAACATCACCCGGCCAAAACCGCGTTCTTTCATGGCGGGCAGGAAGGCTTGCAGCAGCGTCAGGGCCGAACCGAGGTGCAGTTGCGCAAGGCCGGTGATGTCTTCGGGCTTGGCCTCTTCAATCAGATTGGGCCAGATCAACCCGGCGTTATGCACCAGATGGGTCACGTCATAGCGTGCAGCGATATCGGCGGCGACGGCAGCGACGGAGGCGGGGTCGAGAAGGTCGGCTTCGATATGCTCACATCCTTCCGCCTCCCATTCCGGCTTGCCCCGCGCGATTGAGACGACGCGATAGCCGCGCTCCAACAGCCGCTGCGCCAGATCGGCGCCGATGCCCTTACTGCCCCCGGTGATGACGGCGGTGTAATTGCTCATGGTCTCGCTCCCGGTATCAGCGCCAGCACCCGCAAGGGGCTGCCGGTCCCGCCTTTAATCTTGAGCGGCGGTGCGATCAGCATGGCCCCGGTGGGCGGCAGTTGGTCGAGGTTGCACAGACATTGCAGCCCGTATTTGCCGGCCCCATGCAGCAGGTAATGCGCCGGAAAGGGCGGGTCGTAATGCATCCCCTGCCCCGCATCGGTGCCGACGGTTTCGGTGCCAAAGCCACGAATGCCGCGCTCCAACAGAAGGTTGATCGCGGCGGGTGTGGGACCGGGCGAATGGGCGCCGTCCTCGTGCATGTTGAGGTAATCCGCGCCGCTGCGCTTTGACCAGTCGGTGCGCATCAGCACCCAAGCGTCGGCGGGGATCGTCCCGTGCTGGCCCTCCCAATCGCGGATGATTTCGGGGGCCAGTTCAAAGTCATCGTCCTGCCCTGCCCCCTCGGAGCAGTCGATCACAACGACCGGGCCGATGAAGGTCTCTGCCGGGATTTCATCGACCGCGCCATTCGCCACGTCTTTGCCCGAGACCCAGTGAATCGGCGCGTCGAAATGGGTGCCAGTGTGCTCATTGAGGGTGAGGTTATGCCACTTCCACGCCGGGCCACGATGGTCATAGGCCGAGACCTCCTCCATCCGGAACCGCGCGCATTGGCCGAACTCGGGCGGCAGCACGATGACCGGAAAGTCCGGGTCGAGCCTATGGGTCAGATCGACGACCCGTGCCGCCCCGCTGGCCAGCGCAACGGCCAGTGCTGTGATTGCATCGCTCATGCGCCGCTCCCCCGCATCTCACGTTCCATCAGTGCCGGATCGTCCAGCCAACGGGCCAGAGCATCCTTGGCCACATCCCCGCAGGCGAGCTCTTCGAGGCCGTCAATCAGGCCAGTCACCACCGTCCGCGCCAGCGCGCGGGGGGTGACTTTGGGCGGTGGCAGGGGTTGGTGCCATTCATCGTCTACCGGGCCGGTGTAGACATTCATCACCCGCAGCCCGGACCCGGCAAATTCCGCCCGCAGCGTCTGGCTGAGCGACCGCGCCGCTGCCTGCGAGGCATCGAAGCCGCCAAACCCTGCCTCGGGCGCCAAGGCTCCCGCCGACAGGATGTTCACCCACGCCACTGCCGAATTCACACCATCCGCCGTGCGCGACGCCATCGCCGGGCCAAAGCCCTGCGCCAGTCGCATCAGGCCCAGCACATTGGTCTCCATCCCCTCGCGGGCAAAGATCGTATCATTGCCCAACACCCCGCCGGGGCGGATGAACTGTGCCGTGTTGATGAGGATATCGACCTTGCCGCCGATCTCTGCCGCAAGGCGCGAGACCGAGGCGGTATCGGTCACGTCGAGCGGCATGAGGCTGACGTTCTCCATCCCCTCGAACCCCGCGCGCCCTTCCCACCGCCGCCAATGTTCCGGCTCGCCCAGAAAGACCTGCGCCGCACCAGCTTTCAAAACCGCTTGGGCCAGCGGCAGAGCCAAGGGGGAGCGGGCATCGGTGATCAGCACCCTCCGGTGTTTCGGGTCGCTCGACATCGCGCGCAGCATTGGATCGTCTTGCATAAATTCGCTTTCCTCTCGCGGCAGGGCCACCATGACCCCCTGCCCTGCCCGGTCCAATTTGAGCGCCAGACGGACGTGATCGCCGCGCCCGACATCGCCGTGCAGATGGCACACCGCAACCGGTCCGGCGGCGAGTTGGACCGTGCCAATGCGCCATGGCAGACGTTCGCGGAAATAGGGATCGGGCGAGACCCGGATCGTCGTTTCGGCCAATACCTCGCCCGCGGGGTCGCTCTCGCGCCACTCAAGCGCCACCGACAGGCATTTGCAGCAGGCATCACGCGGTGGATATTGCACCGCGCCGCAATCCGCGCAGTGCTGCAGGGCGAACTGCCCGCGCCCTGCGGCAATCGCCAGCCCAAGCGCCGCGCGCGAGCGTTGGGCAGGCGGCAGGGTCGGCACCGTGCTGCGCTTTTGCGGGTTCTTCTTTTGCGGCGGCATCAATGGCTCGGTCATGCCTCGCCCCCTTCGATGATCGCCGCCGCCGAACAGACGCCCCGGTCATAGTTGATCATGCCAAAGCCGGAAACCAGCGCCCGCCGGGCGTTCGCCACCTGCGTGCCTTCGGCCTGCCCCGTCACCTGCCGGATCGCCTCAACCAGTCCCAGATAGCCGCCCGCGGCCCCGGCTTGCCCGACCGACAACTGCCCGCCCGAGGTGTTATGCGGGAAGTCGCCGTTGGTCGTGAGATCACGCTGGCGGGCAAAGGCGGCCCCCTCCCCCTTGGCGCAAAATCCGAGGTCTTCGAACTGCATCATCGAGATCACCGGGTAGTCGTCATAGGTCTGCAACAGGTCGACACCCTCGGGGCCATGACCCGCCAGCTCGTAGAGTTTCCCAATATCCACACCCCAACCGCCGCGCAGTTGCATCGGGTCTTCGGGGTAGGCGTTGTGCCGCTCGATCGTGCCGCTGATCCGGGCGAAGGGCAGGTCGCGGCGCAGGGCCTCGTCCTCGCGCATGACCAAAAATGCCTCGGCCCCGGCGCAGGGCATGACGCAGTCGAAGAGCGCGATGGGGTCTGAGATCATCCGGGCGTCGATATACTGCGCCAAGGTTAGCGGAGTCTTCATTAAAGCCGCAGGATAGTTCAGCGCATTTGCGCGTTGCGACACCGCAATATGGCCGAAATCCTCGCGCGTGGCGCCGAATTCTTGCATATAGCGGTCCATCAGCAGCGCAAAACTGGCGTTGGGGCCGCCGAACCCATAGGGAAAGGTCGCATCCATCGAAAAGCGCGAAAAGCCGCTGAGCAGGGTGCGAAAACTGTCGATCCGGTTTGCGTCCCCCGCCACGCAGGCGACCACATCCACGTCGCCCGCTTGCACCGCCCGCGCCGCACGGCGCAGCGCGATCACCCCGCTTGCCCCGCCTGTGGGCACGGTATCGAGCCAGCGCGGGGAAAGCCCAAGATGTTGGGTCAACCCGACCGGCGTGTCGGGGGCAAGCGAGAAGCTAGAAACCGAAAATCCGTCCAACTCTCCCGGCGCGATCCCCGCTTCGCCCAACATCTCGCGCAGGGCGCGGGCGATCCACCAGTGCGCGGTCTCGGTGCTGTAGCGCGCGTAGGGAACCGAGGTGGGTGCCGCGAGCACCACACCGTCATAGCCCTGACGCCTCATGCCGCTGTCCGTTTCTTCAGCCTGCGCAGGTCTTGCGTGGCAGGGTCGGCGAGCAGGTCGGCGGCCAGCGTTTTCAGCACCCCTCGTTGGAGTTTTTGGGTGGCGGTCAGGGGCAGCGCCTCGACAAAGGCAATGAAGCCGGGGGCTTTGTAATAGGCAAGCTGGGTGAGGCACCATTCGGTGATTTCACGGGCCAAGACGGCAGGGTCAGCGCCTGCGTCCTTCGGTACAATACAGGCGAAAACCTCATCCCCCCGCACCGCGTCAGGCACGGCGGCCACGGCGGCACTGGCCACGGCGGGGTGGCGCATAAGGGTCGATTCCACCTCGACCGCCGCGATGTTTTCGCCCGAGCGGCGGATCACGTTTTTTTTGCGGTCGACGAAATACATCGCACCATCGGGGGCGCGGCGCACGATGTCGCCGGTGTGAAACCAACCATCTGTCCAAGCCTCATCCGTGGCTTCGGCATTCTTGAAGTAGCCCGCAAAGAACCCGCGCCGCGGGTCGGCACCGGCGCGGCGCACCAGAAGCTCGCCTTGATCGGCCACTTGCCCGGCATCGTCGAGCAGCCGGACCTCCAGCCCCCCTTCGGGCGCGCCGAGGCAGCTTTCACCCACGCGGCGCGGTTCGCGGTTGGCGCAGATCACGGCACCCGCGCCGGTTTCGGTCATGGCCCAAGCCTCGACCAGCGGAAAGCCAAAACGCGCCTCGAAGGCGGCATGCAATTTGGGGTCCACCCCTGCGCCGAAGCCGAAGCGCACGGCATGGTCGCGGTCGGCTTCGCTTTCTTCGGCCCCCATCAGCATGGATGGCATGACACCCAGGTAGTGCAGGCAGGTCGCCCCCGAGGCGCGGACCGAGGCCCACCAGCTGCGCGGGTGGAAGCGGTCGAGCGCGGTCAGGCAGCCGCCCACGGCGATCATCGCCATGAAAGAATAGGCCATCGCGTTCATGTGGAAGATCGGCAGGGGCGTGATCATGTGCTCGCCGTCTTGCGACAGGGCGCAGAGCCCGCCGGTGTCTGCGTACCAGCGTCCGGCATCTAGGAAATAGGTATTGGTGAGGATGCAGCCTTTGGGCTGGCCCGTGGTGCCGGAGGTGTAGAGGAGTGCCGCCTCGGCCTCCTCCGCCCCGCCCTGCCGTGCCGCGATGGTTTGGGTCGTGACGGGTGCGGGCAGGGGATCCTCCGGTGCAATCATCGGCATGTCGCGCCCCGCTTGCTGCGCCGCCGCGCGCAGATCATCGCCCCGTGAAGGGAGCGCCACGGCCAAAACAGGCTCGGCGTGGTCGATCATATAGCTGAGCTCCGCCGCCCGCAGGTCGGGGTTCACCGGCACGACCGACAGACCCAAACCGTTCAGCGCCAGCCACCAAAGGAAAAACGCCGGGCGGTTCTCCATCAGTAGCATGACCCGCTGGCCGGGAAGGTAGCCCGCCGCCGCGATGTTTTCACGCAAAGCCGCAACCTCGCGCGCGGCTGCGGCATAGCTCACCTCTCCCGCCGCGATGCCGTAGATTTCCGCCGTTTCTGGCAAAACATTGAGAAAGGCGCGGTTGGGATGCCGCGCGGCGGCGTCCTCAAACGCCGCGCAAACCGTTTCGATCTCTGGCGCGATCATGGCAGCAACTGAATGTTGCGAAAGGCCGCATCGCAATTGACGATATCGACCCGTTTGTTGGCAATCCGCAGCGCGCCATCGACCATGGCCAACTCATGCCGCGCGGTGACGGCGAGCAGTTGCTGCTCATCAAGCCGCGTCTCGACGTAGTGCATGAAGGTGGTCGTGACGAAGCGCCCCGCCTCCATATCCATCTCATCCACGAAAGGCCGCTGGATCACATGATGGCAGCGGCTTTTTGGCTTTTGGCTGAAGGTCCGCGCGCCGTTGAGCCGTTCGACGCGAAGTTTGAGCATGAATATGTCCTCATACATCAACGACGTTTCGTTGATCGGATCGGTCTGCTGATAGTCCAGCGGCATCCAGTAATGCCCGTCCGCCAGCCATAGGTTCAGCCATTCGGTATAGCGCCCCTCGTCCAACATGCGCGCTTCGTCATAGATGAAGTCGATTAGGGTGTCGCGCGTCACGCTCATTCCGCAGCCTCCGCCGTTTGGCCCATGGTCATGAACTTGACCCAAGCGTGGAATTGGTTGCGCATCTGCCGTTCGGTGGTGCCGTTTTCGACCGCTTCCACTTCAAAATCTTCGTCGTCTTCGATCAGGCGCTGGATGTTCACCCATTCCAAACCGTCGACCATCAGACCCTCTTGGGCGCGTTCGTACATTTCCAAATCGTCATGGCCGACGATGGAGGTCGGCGCGTTGATCATGCGGTTGTACATCGCGGTGCGGGCGGTCAGCTCATCCGGGGCATCGACAAGGCGGTAGATGTAGCTTTCCACTACCGTGCGGTCTGCCGCGAGGGGGATGAATACGCGCAGCTGCTGGATCGGCCCCTTGATCATGATGTTGGGGAAATAGACCGTGTTGTGGCGGTTTTCGTCCAGGATCGCCTTGGCTTTTTCCTCTCCATAGCTTTCGCAGAGTGCTTCGAAATAACCGGGGATGGCGGAATAATCGGAGTGGATTGAATGGTTTACGCCCGTGTGCCCGTGGCCGTTGGGCCAAGTGCGGATGCCCATGCCTTCGAAGAATTCGTAAGGAGACATGAAGGGGGCGATGATCTCCATCGCGGGGGGCTTGGGGGCACCTTCGGGGAGGTCCATTTCCTCGTAGAGTTTCACCGCCGTCCCGGCAGAGCTTTCGTGGGCTACCATCGGGTGGCAGGTGTCGGTCTGATTTTCGACCAGCATCTTCCAGTTGCAATGATGCATGTAACGCAGCGGCGGGCCGACGACTTCGAGCCGTCCGGCGGGGGAACGGTCCACCATATTGTCGAGCGAGGTCAGGCTCGCGCCAAAGAACTCTTCGAAGCTGATGCCCTCTTCCGCGAGCCGGGCAAAGATGAAGCCGCGGTAGTTCTTCACATCGCCAACGCTGCGCATGCCCTTGCCGCTGTCGGTCTCTTCCAGCCCGGTATCTTGGTAGCCTTTTTTGAGCGGGATCGCCAAAAGGCAGCCGTCAGTTTTGAAGCTCCATGCATGATAGGGGCAGCGGAAGAACTTGCCGGTGTTGCCCTGCCGGTCGATGACGATTTTCGTGCCCTTATGCGGGCAACGGTTCAGCAGCACATGGATGTCGCCGGTGGAATGACGCACCTGAATGACCGGTTGGTTGCCGATATGGGTGCTGAAATAATCGCCCTTGTTCGGCGTCTGACTTTCATGGCCGACAAAGACCCACGCATTGGCGAAAAGATGCTTCATCTCTTGTTGGAACACCTCCGCGTCGGTGTAGATATCGCGGTGCACCTGATGTGGCTGCACGAGAGCGGCCAGTGCCGCCGGGCTGTCGTAACGTCCCATGAGTTCCTCCCTCAGATGTCGAGTACAAGGCGCGGTGACTTGGCGCGGCTAACGCAGATTTGCATGACATTGCCTGCCGCGCGTTCGGCCTCGGACAGCACCACGTCGCGGTGATCGGGGGCGCCACTGAGCACATCGCATTGGCAGATGCCGCAGTCGCCGCGCTGGCAGTCATACATGACGTCGACGCCGCCCGCCTCCAGCACGTCGATGATGGATTGGCCGGGCGGGATGGTGAAGATTTCCCCGCTTGAGGCCAACTCGACCTCAAAGGCGCTGTCGCCCTGCTGCTCTTGGGGTGCGTCGAAGAGTTCGAAATGGATGCGCTCAGCGGCGATGCCTGCGGCTTCGGCTTTTGCCTTGGTCGCGTCGATCAGCCCCTTGGGGCCACAGACATAGAGGTGCGCGTCAGCACTCGTAGAGGCAACCACCGCATCAAGGTCCAGCGCGCTGTCATCGTCGTCACAATGCAGATGCAAGGCATTGCCGAAGGTCTCGCGAAGGGGATCGCGATAGGCCATGAGCGGCGCGCTGCGGCCAGAGTAGTGAAATGCAAACGCCTGACCAGCGGCCTTGAGCGTCGTCGCCATTGAGATCATCGGCGTGATGCCAATCCCCCCGGCCAACAGCACAGCAGGCGCGTCCGGGGTCAGGGCAAAATCGTTCTTTGGCGCGGCGCAGGTGATCTCTGCCCCCGGTTTCAGCCCGTGCATATGGGTTGAGCCGCCCTTGCCCTCAGGCTCACGCTGGACCGCGATGCGGTAGCTTTCGGGGGCTTCGGGGATCGGGTCGAAGGAGATTAGAGAATAGGCGCGGGTGTCGCCGTCGGGCAGATCGAAAAGCACATGGGCCCCCGCCTCCCACTGCGGCAACGCGCTGCCATCTGCGGCAGCGATCTGGAACTCACTGATGCGATCGGTCAGCGCTGTGACCTCGCGCACAATAGCGTTGATCTTCGACATGTGGTGTCCTCCCGTGGTAAACAATATGATTTTTCATATAGTTTTGGTCAAGGGTTTTCTTGCCAAGCGCGAATTTGACCGCCATTTAGAGGTGCCGAGGCGCAAGGAGCCCTCTTTTCATCAAAGGCTTAACAGGTGTGACGCAGCAAAAGACCGACGCAACCTCTGACAAAGACACGGGTCAGGAGGGGGGATTCGTCTCCGATTACCTGCTCTATTTGTTGGCGGCGGCCAGCGATGTGGCGAGCGCACAGTTCCACGCGCAGGTGCGCAAGGCGGGGCTGCGCGTGCCGGAATGGCGCGTGCTGGCCTGTCTGTCGGACACTGATGGCGCGATGATTACGCAACTGGCCCGGCAGGCGCTGGCCGAGCAATCACGACTCACCCGGATCATCGCCCAAATGGAGGAACGCGGCCTGCTGATCCGCCGCAGTGACCCCGCCGATGGCCGCCGGGTGCGGGTCTATCTGACCGGTGCGGGCCGGGCGCTGGCCGCCGAACTGGTGCCGCAAGCGCGCCGTCATGAGGCCGCTTTGATGGAAATGCTCAAGGGCAATGAGGGCGCGCAATTGAAACCAGCGCTGAAATCCTTGCTGGCCGCCTTGGACGACACTGCGGATCAACGCGGCTGATCGCAGCCCTTGCCCTGCGCGCAAAAAATGGTTCCAATCGTGCTGTAAATGTGAATACATGAAAAAGCATATACTTGGCGACACGGGTTTGGGAGAACCCCGCCAAGGCATATCGAACGGTATGGGGAGGAGCCCAAAATGACCAAATTCACCAAGTTTCTCACGACGAGTGCGCTTGCGCTCTGCACCGCGACCGGCGCATTTGCTGCCGAGACGCTGACCATTTCCACTTGGCTGCCGCCAAGCCACCCGGTCAACACTGGCATGTTCACGCAATTGACCGACATGATGTCGGAAGCCAGCGATGGGCTGATCGAGACCGAGTTGAAAAACGGCCTTGCCCCGCCGCCCGCGCAGATGGACCTGCTGCTGGACGGTGCCGCCGATATCGCGATCCTGTTTCATGGCTACACGCCCGGTCGTTTCGTCGGCACCAAGCTGGTGGAAATTCCCGGATACGAGGGCAATGCCGAAGCCGCATCGGTTGCCCATTGGCGCGTCCATGAGGCGATGCTGGCCGAGTTGGACGAGCACCGCGGCGTGAAAGTGATCGCGCTGACGACCCACGGTCCGGGGCAGATTCACTCCAACAAAGAAGTCGCCTCGCTGGAAGACCTCCAAGGGCTGAAAACCCGTCTTGGTGGCGGTGTTTCGGCGGATGTGGGGGCGGAGCTTGGCCTCGTCGGCATTCAGGTGCCCGCGCCCAAGGTTTACGAAACCCTCGATTCCGGTGCCGCTGACGCGGTAGCGATGAACATGGGCGAGCGGATCAGCTTCAAGCTGAACGAAGTCGCCAAGAACGTCTATGAAATGCCCGGCGGTTTTTACCGTGGCTCCTTCTCGGTCATCATGAGCCAAGAGACCTTTGATGGCCTGCCGGAAGACGTTCAGCAAAAGCTCGACAGCGAAGTTTTTGGCGAGACGGCGAGCCGCATGATGGGTGCCGTCTGGGATCAGAGCGACGTGGACGCGCGTGAGGCCACCGAGGCCGCAGGCGACAACAAGATCGTCACCGCCTCTGAAGAGGATCAGGCCCGCTTTGCCGAAATGGCCGCCAAGGTGCGCGACAAGGTGATCGCCGAACTCGACGAAGCCGGGGTAGACGGTCAGGCCGCCTATGAGATGATGCGTGAGGAAATGGCCAACGCTAGCCAGTAACCCCCACCGCCAAAGGGGCCGGTCGCACAGGCGGTCGGCCCCCAGCCAGGGAACCGCCATGCGCTCTTTGATCCGCCTCACCACCGCCCTCTCGGCCCTGCCGATGACGATGGCCTCTGTCGCGCTTTTCGCGCTGATGGTGCTGACCTTTGCCGATGTCATCATGCGCTCGGTGTTCAACGCGCCCATTGAGGCCGCGACGGAACTGATCCGCATCGGCATCGCCTTGATCGTTTTCTCTGCCCTGCCCGTTCTGTCGGGCCGCGAGGGGCATATCGCTGCTGACCTGCTGGACCGCCCCTTTGAAAATTGGGGGCTGCAACGCTGGCGCGACGGGCTGGTGACGCTGGGGTGCGGGGTGATGCTGTGGTTTCCAGCCGGGCGAGTGGTGGACCTAGCCTACCGCGCGCTGAGCTATGGTGACGTGACAGAATACCTTGAAATTCCGACCTTTTACATCGGCATGTTCATCGCGGTGATGACCTATCTCACCGCCGTTGTGCTGATCCTGCGCGGGCTTTTGCGCCTCTTTGCGCCGCAACTTCTGGACCCTGCCACATGATCGCATCTGCCATCGGCTTTGCCGCCGTTTTCGTCCTCGTCTTGCTGCGCCTGCCGATTGCCTTTGCCATGGGCCTCGTTGGGATGATCGGGCTGGTCTATGAGACCAGCTACCACGCGTCGATCTCCATGGTGTCGCGGCTGATCATCGACACCAGCCAAGACTACGGGCTGTCGGTGATCCCGCTTTTCATCCTCATGGGACTTTTCGTCAACAAAGGCGGCATCAGCCGCGAGCTTTACCAAGTCTCCAACGCCTTTTTGGGCCACTTCCGGGGCGGCTTGGCCATGGCCACCATCGTCGCTTGCGGGGGCTTTGCGGCGATCTGTGGCTCATCCTTGGCCACGGCGGCGACCATGTCCAAAGTCGCCATGCCAGAGATGCGCAAATACGGCTATGCTGACAGTCTTTCGACCGCGTCCATTGCCGCTGGCGGCACGCTCGGCATCCTGATCCCGCCGTCGGTGATCCTTGTGATCTATGGGCTGCTGACCGAGACCTCTATCGGCGCGTTGTTCATCGCGGGCATCGTGCCCGGGGCGCTTGGCATCCTGCTCTACCTCTGCGCGGTCCGCTTTTCCGTCGCCATGAACCCCGAGGCAGGCCCCGCTGGCCCCCGCGCCACATGGGGTGAGCGGCTGCGCGCGCTTAACCACGTCTGGTCGGTGCTGGCGCTCTTCGCGCTGGTGATCGGCGGGCTCTACGGTGTGCTTGATTTCTGGCCCATTCACCTCGCCTTCTCCCCGACCGAAGCGGCGGGCATGGGCGCTGCAGGTGCTTTCCTGATCGCTTGGGCGCGTGGCGGGCTCAGCTGGGCTGGACTGCGTGAGGTGCTGGAGGAAACCACGCTTACCTCCGCCTCGCTTTTCTCGGTGCTGATCGGCGCGTGGATTTTCTCAAACTTCGTGAACCTCGCGGGCCTGCCCGAAGGGCTGCTTGCGACCGTCACGGCGCTGGACCTTGGCCCATGGGTGGTCATGGGGCTGATCCTTTTGATCTACATCGCGCTTGGTTGCATTTTCGAGAGCATGTCGATGCTGCTGCTGACGGTGCCGATCTTCTTTCCACTGGTCACCAGCCTTGGGTTTGATCCGGTGTGGTTCGGCATCATCGTCGTTGTGGTGACAGAGATCAGCCTGATTACCCCACCCGTGGGTCTGAACGTCTTTGTGCTTAAGGGCGTGGTTGGCGATGTCTCGACCGGGACGATCTTTCGCGGCGTCACGCCCTTCTGGCTGGTCGATATCCTGCGCCTGATCCTGCTGCTGATCTTCCCCGCGCTGGTGCTTTTCCTACCGGGGCAAATGTAGGCCCCCTGCCCTTTCAGCCTCATCGTGCCGCGTCTGTTTGCACTTCGACCAACGCGGCGCGATAGTGCGGCCAAATCACCAAGGATGAGGCCAGCATGAACATCGACCTACTCAAAGACCTTTGCGAAACCCCCGGCGTGCCGGGGCGCGAGCACCGCGTGCGTGACCTGATCACCCAGCAAATCGAGGGGCTGTTCGACCATGTAGAGACCGACGCCATGGGATCTCTCCTCTGCCGCCGGGATGCGACGGCGGGCGATGGCAAAGCGCCCAAGATCATGCTGCTCTGCCACATGGATGAGATCGGTTTTCTGGTCAGCCATATCTCGAAAGACGGGTTTTTGTACCTTCAACCCGTAGGCGGCTTTGATCCGCGCAACCTGTTCTCGCGCCGAGTGTTGGTCTGCACCGATCAGGGCGATCTGAAAGGCGTGATGAACCCCGGCGGCAAACCCATTCACATCTCTTCTGCCGAAGACCGCAAGAAAATTCCCGAAGTGTCGGAGTTCTTCGTCGATCTGGGACTGGGCGAGAAGGCCAAGGACATCGTCAAGGTCGGTGACTTCGTGGTGATGGATGAACCCTTCCTCGAAATGGGCGATCAGTTCGTGTCCAAGGCGCTCGACAACCGGGTGGCTTGCTGGCTGGGGATCGAAGCGATCCGCAAGTTGGCCGACAAGGGGCGCGGGGCGGAAATTCACGTGGCCTTCACCTGTCAGGAGGAAGTCGGACTGCGCGGCGCGCGCACGGCAGCCTATAAGGTACAGCCCGACATCGGTCTTGGCATCGACACGACGCTGGCCTGCGACACGCCCGGCGTGCCCGAGCATCTGTCCACCACACGCCTCGGGAAGGGCTTTGGCTTACACGTGCGTGACAGCAGCTTCATCGCCGATGTGGATTTGGTGCGCGACATCGAAAAGCTGGCCGAGGCCCGCAAAATCCCCTTTCAACGCACCATGCTCGCCGCCGGCGGCCAAGACGGTGCAGCGGCGCAGCAGGCCGCCGCTGGCGCGCGGGCCGTGGGGATCGTGGTTGGCACCCGCTACATCCACACGGTGACGGAGATGGTCTCCAAGAGTGACCTACAGGCGGCGCTGGATATCCTCGTGGCCTATCTGGAAGGCTTCGACGGCAAGGCCGCCTAGAGCCCCCTGCCCCCCCTAAACGCGCCGCGCGCGTTCAGGGGGGCCTCCATCATCGGGCGCTTGCGGCAGCCAGACGGTAAAGGCCGCGCCTCCCTCGTCCCGGTTGCGCACCGTGATGATCCCCCCGGCGCGCTGGATCAGCGTCTGAGAGATCGACAGGCCCAGCCCCGTCCCCTCTCCGGGTTTCGTGGTAAAGAAGGGATCGAACAGCGAGCCGAGCAACGCCTCTGGCACCCCCGGCCCACTGTCATGGACAGAAAGCGCGACACCGGGCAAAGCGTCGCGCTCCTCAGACCTTAGATACAGATCCAACCGCCCTGCCCCCCGCATCGCCTGCACGGCATTGACCACAAGGTTCACCACGACTTGCTGAATCTCGCCCGAGTCCGCGCGCACGGGCGGGACCTCTTCAAAATCGCAATCCACCTCAATCCCGCCCCGGCTGATCAGATGGTCAACGAGCACGAGGCAATCCTGCACCAAGGGCCGTAGCGCGATATTATGTTCACAGTCGGAAAACTCAGACGGCGCGGCGAACTTCAGCAATTTGCCGACGATCACCTCGATCCGCGACAGTTGTCTGTCGATCAGCCCCAGTTCCGTGGCCACGGGCGCGGCATCCTCGCCTAGAGTCTCACGGATGACATCGACATTGCCCATGATGACCGCGACCGGGTTGTTGATCTCATGGGCGACCCCGGCGGTGATTTCCCCGATGGAGGCGAGCTTTTCGCTCATCACCAACTGGCGGAAGGTCTGCTCCAACTTCTCATTCGCCTCGCGCAATTCACCGGTACGCTGATCCACGCGCTGGTTCAGCTCATCATTCCAACTGCGCAACTGCCGGTCGCGTTCTTGAACCTGCTCCAGCAACCAATCTAGGTGATGCGCCACGGCGCCGATCTCATCCCGCGCGGGCACCGGCCCGATCCGCGCCGAAAGCTCTCCCTTGCCGACGCGATGCATGACCTTTGTCATCCGTTCAAGCGGCGAAAAGATGCCCCGCGCCAGCCACAGGAACACCGGCGCCGAGAGGGCCAGCACGGCAAAGAATGCCGCCAGCATCCACCAGAACGCCTCGCGCTTCGCCTGCGCAAAGGGCGCCTCGAGAAAGCCGACATAGAGCATCCCTACCCGCTCCCCGAAACTGTCGGTGATGGGCTGGTAGCCAGAGATATACCAATCGTTCACCACAAAAGCCCGGTCGAGCCAGGTGCGCCCTTCGATCAACACGGCCTCCCGCACTTCGGACGAGACGCGCGTGCCAAGGGCGCGCACATCCTCGAACAGGCGCACATTGGTCGAGATGCGCAGATCATCGAGGAACAGCGTCGCGGTCCCCTGCCGGTCGCCGCCGGTTACCGCGTTCAAATAGACCAGATCGTTGATCGTATCGATGAAGTCGAGGTTTCGGTTCAAAAGCATTCCGCCAACCAAAACGCCCTGCCTGCCGTTCAGCGCCACCGGGCTTGCCGCATGGACCACCATCCCGCGGTCTTCGACTTTCCGGTTGGTGGGCACGGCGGCGGGCGTGTCGATCACCGGCACCTGCGCGCGTACCGCGAGCGCGTCGTTCAAAGTTGTCAGCCGTGCATTGCTAAACACGTCGATTTCCGCCCCGCTGGCCCCCCGCGCCGCGCGGGCGATCACCGGCCAATCCTCGCCTTCATCGACCGCTGTTTCGAGGGGGAGGAAGCGCAGAAAATCCAAGCCCAGCCGATCCTGTATCTTGGCAAAGAAGGCCGCGCGATCTGCTGGCGACATCTCAAACACGCGGGCAAATTCGACAGAGCCTGCGACGGCATCCAGTTCATTGCCGGTCTGCGCCAACAACCGCGCGAGATACTGGTTGGCGATCCTCAACTCGCTCTCGACATTCGCGATGAGCACTTCGTCATAGTCCGCCGTCCAACGCGACATGCCCAAAACCAGTAGCAGCGGCATCAACACGATAAGCGGTGTTAGCGCGAGGATCAGCAGGCGTAGGCGAACGGAGGTCATGGGCTTTCCCGGAAAACTGAGGCCAATTTAGCCGCTGCGCCTTCAAGGGTGAAGTGTGGGGGCGTATTTTGCCCGACAAATCCCACCGATTCAGTTTTCTGGTCCAAATTGCCAGCCGTACATATACCTAACCCACTGTAAAAACAAAGTTTTTCAAATTGTCAGCTGACAATTGCGCTGATTTACCAGTGCCGCCACCATGGGATTAAGGGAAAATGCGCCATCACGGGCCATTTGGGTCAAACGGCGAAGATATGCGCCCGGGCTTCGGATGGTCGCGGCTTTCTCTAACAGACAAAGGACTGTCACCGCTGCGCTCTCCGCACCCATGTCCCGTTTTGCCTCATTTAAGACCGGCAGGTCAATCCCCAGCATTGGGGCAATCTGATCTCCGATCCGTACAATATCGCTCCAATTGCGCATCGCTTCTGGGAAGAAACTTTGAACTTCTTTGCAAGCCGCGACCACCTCAGCCAAAGTGACCCCTTTCTTCGGCTCGTTGCCTTCACTGTCAATGTTGTCAGCCGAGTGAGGGAGAGCGACTTTCGGACCGGTCTGCTGTTCAGAGTCAAAATAGGGTTTAATTGAATCCTGTATGTGCCGCTCATTTTCGCCGTCACTGGCGATCATTTGGTCTGTAGATGGGGCAGGGGAAACCGGTTCTGCTTCGGCCTCATCAACGATGCTGGCCGTGCTCTCAAGCGCTTCACGTAACGCATTCTCGAGCAGGGTCAATGCCGCTTCATCCGGCTTACGTCGAAGAACACGCCCCGCCTCATCTGCCACCCCTTCAGCACCACCCTGACGGATCAGCGCGTGCCTCAGAACAAGCACCCGGTCCCTCAGCGCTTGCAGCCGTTCACGTAGCACTTCGGCTGCCTCAGCGGCGATCTCAATCAGGTCTGACTGAACGACAAGGGGGGAGAGGTCAAAGCCAAAGGCCAGCGCAATCGCGCCGCCCCGGTTTCGTGCAAAGCGTTTGCGATTGGGGCTATCGTGCCGGGCAATAAGCCCAGTACGCACAAGCTGGGCAAGATGCCGTCGAAGCGTGCTTTCTGGCATCCCGTGTAACCGCTCGGACAGCCGAGCATTCGAGGCAAATACGATCCCTGCCGCGCCATCTGGAATATGACGGCTCGGCAGAAAGCTGAGCAACGCCTTTAATACGGTGAGGGTGCGGTGCGACAATTCAAAACAGTCAGCCGCAGTTGTCAGCCGGTCGAGCAAAGCCCATTTGTCCGGCCCCTCGCACGACACTTGGGTAGCCGATTTCGGCCGCCCGAACGCAGTTCGGAACGTGTTTTCCATCTAAAATCACGAAAGACAACAAAATACCGGCCCTATCCCATCGGGTAGAGTTGACATCGATAAATCTTTGGGGCTATCTCGAAGGTGCAAAGTTTGAGAAGGGCCTTCCGGGATTTATCCTGGGGGGCTTTTCTTTTGTGGTCTTGGATGTGCCTCCTGTTGCTACTTCCTCAATGTCTCACGCGCGCGTCTTTTGCCAGCGGTCGTGAATCTCTTGCAAAAGCTCTTCTGCATGCGCATCGAGCCATGTATCAAACCCCTCGGCAGAGCGGGCAGGGACGGTCACCGTGACACCACGTTTGCCGCTGCGAATGTCCGCCAAAGCTTTGCCATCACGGCTCCGAAGGGTGCGGGGCTTGGCCGATGGGGCAGGGGAGGCGGCAGCTTTCTCGGGCTGGGCTGAGGCTTCGGCAAAGATCGCCTCGAACCGTTCATCTGAATTGAACCCTTCCCAGTCGGCGTGCGACATCCGTTTGTCCGCCCGCGCTTTTGCTGCGGGTTGCTCAAAAAGCTTGACCAAAGCCATCCAGCGGTCCCGGCCGATGGACGGGGCAGAACCGATCTGGCGCAAAAAAGGTAGCTCAAACGCATGACCAACCTTGAGCATGCGACTGACCATCGGCAGATCGATCGACAGCGCGTCTGCGATTGTCTGCCGGTCATGCCCGCCCACATCTAACTGAGCAGCAAAGCTCGCCTTTTCGATAAACGACAGATCCTGTCGCGCGGTATTCTCCTGCCCCTGCGCCATTACCAGCGCATGATCGTCCAACTGGCGGACCATTGCCTTCACGGGCATCCCAAGCGCTTTCAGTGCCTGAAGCCGCCGCCGCCCGTAGACAATTTCAAACCGGCCGGGGGTTTTGGGGTGGGGTCGAACGAGCACAGGAACCTGCTGCCCGTAGGTTCTGAGGCTTTCTTGCAGCTGCTTTTGAGCCTGCGTATCAGTGCCTAAACGGTCTTCGACACCAGCCATGTCGATAAGATTGCCGTCCAATTCCTGAACCGCGTTTTCTTGCATCCGGTTCAACGAAGACTGAAGCGCCCCCACCGCGCCGCGCGGCATTAAATTGGCCTTACCCCGGCTCTTATTAGGCTCTATCGCGGGGGATTTAGGCTTTTCTGGCTGCTCAACATTCGCCGGTGCAGAAGATAAAATGCCTTTACGTGCCATTACCGCCCCCATGCTTTCTGGATCATGCTTTCGATCTCATCATTCACAAGATTGAGTGAATCCACCGCCCGGTCATAGGTTGATCGGTGAAATTGGGACCGGTCGACCTCATAGATTGTCTGATGGGTCAGCCCGGCATCCGAAATCGCGGTTGATTTCAGCATCGGTGCGACCATGACTTCTTCGTCAAAGAGCTGGCGCAGGAAGGATAGAACCTGCTGTTGCGGCCCGTCATTCGGCTCGTACCGATTGATCAGGAAACGCAGGAAATCAAATTCCATGCTCGCCCCTGCATTAGAGACTACGTCAAGCAGGTCCGCGCTCATCTGCAGGAACTGCGACATTGATGCGACGTCGAGCATGTTCGGGACCACTGTGATCAACACGCCCGTCGATGCGCAAAGCGCCGACATCGTGAGGTACCCCAGTTGCGGCGGGCAATCGAAGATAACGACGTCGTAATTCTGCTCTACGTCCTGCAAAGAGGTCGCCAACCGAGCGAAAAATGCTGGCTGGGTGTTGTTCAGCAGAGCCTGGGGTGTCTCATGCTCAAACTCCTGAAGCATCAACCCTCCGGGAGCAAGATCAATGCCAGTAAAGAATGTTTTCTGAATGACATCGGCCAAAGGGACCGGATCGTCATATTGGATGGCATCGTAAATGGTCCCCGAGTTCAGGAAATCATACTCTGGCCGATAGCCAAAAAGCGTTGTTAGAGACGCTTGCGGGTCAATATCGACGCAGAGCACACGGTAGCCCTTCAAGGCCAATCGTTGCGCGGCATGGATTGCGCTCGTCGTCTTCCCGCTGCCGCCTTTGAAGTTCAAAAAGGACAATACTTGCAGTTTGTCCCCATCACGCCGCCCACGCTGGTAGGCACCGCGTGATTTGGCAGTGGACTCAAGCGTGCGCCGGATCGAGAGCAGATCTTCAGCACTGTAATGCCGCCGCCCGCCCGGGCTTGTCTGAACATCGACGACCTTATTGTCGAAATGGAGCTTGCGAAGGAAGCTGGTTGAAATTCCAAGCAATTCAGCGGCTTCCCCGGCTGAAAAGCGGCGTAACTCCTTGCGCGCGTCGGGCGCAAAGACCTTCAACATGTGACTTTCCAACGCCTCGGAAAGCGTTTCCGCATTACGGCGGATCCGTGTATTGATGTGTACAGTGTCCGTCAC